>DASRHK010000060.1:0-27169 GCA_035650495.1 Nevskiaceae bacterium
TGCTCGTCGACCACGATGCGGCCGACGTTCGGGATGTCGATGCGCTTGTTGATCGCCATCGTCGTCGACTGCCCGTTGATGATCAGGCTGCCGAAGTTCGAATGACCGCTCGCCGTCGTCGTGCCCGAGCCGATGTCGCACGTGGCTCGCGCATGCGCGCCGATGCCGGTGGCGCTGATGTTGAGACCCGGGATGTTCAGGCTGTAGTTGTCCATCGTGGCATCGGCGGCGGCAGTGCCGTTCTTGCCGAGCGTGTGCACGTGGATGTTCTGCGCCTTGGCCTGAGCGGGCGCCGGATTCGAGAACGCGGCGACGGTCTCATCGTGCGGCAGACCCTGGCAGCTCATCGCTGTGTCGGCGATCAGGACGTCCTGGTCCGATCCACCGACGGTGGTCTGGCCGTCGACGCCGGTGGCGCGACCGCTGTAAAAGATATCCGCCGCGACCGCGCTCAGCGGGACCGTGAAAAAACTACCGGCCGCCAGCAGCGCGGCGACTCCGTTCCTTGAAGTCCACAACGTACCCATGACACATCTCCTTGCAAAACGTTTCTCTCCCGCTTCGCAAGTGCCCGACGTTTACCGATCGGCTTCCATGCCCGACGAGGCGCCATCCATCGATTGCTTGTTTTTGTGACAGGGCCGTTCCGTAGGTGGTTCAGCAACGTCGTCAGTTGGCGACGTCAGCCGGCGTACAATCGCGGCGGGAGATCGTCGCCTTGACCACTCTGCTGAAGCTCTCGGAGCGCATCGATGGCCTGACCGAGCACGTCGGCCGCGGCGTGCGTTGGCTGATCCTGGTGATGGTGCTGATCAGCGCGGGCAATGCGCTGGTGCGCTATGCGTTCCACATCTCCTCGAACGCGTGGCTCGAGATCCAGTGGTATCTGTTCTCCGCGGTCTTCCTGCTCTGCGCCGGTTATGCGCTCAAGCACAACCAGCACGTGCGCGTCGACGTCGTCGCGAGCCGCCTGTCGCCGCGCGCGCAGGCGTGGGTCGAGATCTTCGGCACGCTCGTCTTCCTGCTGCCGATGGCGCTTCTGATCCTCGCGCTCTCGTGGCCGGTGTTCGTGACGTCGTGGCGAAGCGGAGAAGTCTCCGCCAACGCGAATGGACTGATCCTGTGGCCGGCGCGACTGCTGGTCCCGATGGGCTTCGCGCTCCTCGTGTTGCAGGCAATCTCCGAGCTCCTGAAGCGGATCGCATTCTTGCGCCGCGAATGACGACATTCCTGATCGCCAACCTCGCGCCGCTGATGTTCGCGGCGATGATCGTGTTCCTCCTTCTCGGCTATCCGGTCGCGTTCGCGCTCGCGGCGAACGGCATCGCCTTCGGCCTGATCGGCATCGAGCTCGGGCTGCTCGACGCGTCGCTGTTGCAGGCGCTGCCGCAGCGCATCTGGGCGGTGATGAGCAACGACACGCTGCTCGCCGTGCCGTTCTTCACGCTGATGGGGTTGATCCTCGAGCGCAGCGGCATGGCGGAGGATCTGCTCGACACCATCGGCCGGCTGTTCGGGCCGATCCGCGGCGGGCTGGCCTACGCGGTCGTGTTCGTCGGCACGCTGCTCGCCGCGACCACCGGCGTCGTCGCCGCGTCCGTGATCTCGATGGGCCTCATCGCGCTGCCGATCATGCTGCGCTACGGCTACGACCGCCGCTTCGCGTCCGGCGTCATCGCAGCGTCGGGCACGCTCGCGCAGATCATCCCGCCCTCGCTCGTGCTGATCGTGCTCGCCGATCAGCTCGGCCGCTCGGTCGGCGACATGTACGCCGGCGCGCTGATCCCGGGGCTCGCGCTGTCGGCGATGTATCTCCTCTACTGCGTGATTGTCGCGATCGTGCGCCCGCAGCGGGCGCCGGCGCTGCCAGCGGAAGCGGGCCCGAAAGAATCGCGCGCGCAGCTGCTGCGCCGCGTGGTCTTCGTATTGCTGCCGCCACTCGCGCTGATCTTCCTCGTGCTCGGCACCATCTTCCTCGGCATCGCGACGCCGACCGAAGGCGGCGCGATGGGCGCAGCCGGCGCGCTGCTGCTCGCGATCCTGCGCCGTCGATTGACGTTGCCGCTGCTTTCCCAGGCGCTCGACTCGACCGCGCGCATCTCCGCGTTCGTGCTGTTCATCCTGATCGGCGCGCGCGTGTTCAGCCTCACCTTCTACGGCATCAACGGCCATCTCTGGATCGAGCATCTGCTGCTCGGGCTGCCGGGCGGATCGCTCGGCTTCCTGGTCATCGTCAACCTGCTCGTGTTCGTGCTCGCCTTCTTCCTCGACTTCTTCGAGCTCGCGTTCATCGTCGTGCCGCTGCTCGCGCCGGTCGCGGCGAAGCTCGGGATCGATCTGATCTGGTTCGGCGTGCTGCTCGCGGTCAACATGCAGACCTCCTTCATGCATCCGCCGTTCGGCTTCGCGCTGTTCTATCTGCGCAGCGTCGCGCCGGCAGCCGATTACGTCGACAAGGTCACGCGCGCGCCGATCGCCAGGGTCACCACCGGCCAGATCTACTGGGGCGCGGCGCCGTTCGTGCTGATCCAGCTGATCATGGTGTCGCTGGTCATCGCCTTCCCCGATCTCGTCGGCTGGGGCCTCGACAAGGGCACCGGCGTCGATCCGGCGGCGATCCAGATTCCGGTCCCGGAAGATCAGGACGATCAGCTGTACTGGCCGCCGGGCACCGAAGTTCCAGGAGATTGAAGATGCGCGCGTCGATCCTCTTGCTGTGCGCCGCGCTGTTCTCGCCGATCGCGAGCGCGGCCGACCTGCCCGAAGTGAAATGGCGCTTGCAGTCGTCGTTCCCCAAGAGCCTCGACACGATCCACGGCGCGGCCGAGGAGATCGCCCGCAATGTCAGCGACGCGACCGGCGGCAAGTTCCAGATCGCGGTGTTCGCCGCGGGCGAGATCGTGCCGCCGCTGCAGGTGCTCGACGCCGTGCAGAACGGCACGGTGCAGTGCGGCCACACCGGCTCGTACTATTACTACGGCAAGGATCCGACGTTCGCGCTCGCGACCGCGATCCCCTTCGGCTTGAACGCGCGTCAGCAGCAAGCGTGGATGTACGACGGCGGCGGGCTCGAGCTGATCCGCGAGCTCTATGCGCAATACAACATCATCAATTTCCCGTCGGGGAACACCGGCGCGCAGATGGGCGGCTGGTTCCGTCGTGAGATCCATTCGATCGACGACATGAAGGGCTTGAAGATGCGCATCGCCGGATTGGGCGGCGTGGTGATGGCGCGCCTCGGCGCCGTGCCGCAGCAGATCGGCGGGCCCGACATCTATCCCTCGCTCGAGAAAGGCACCATCGACGCGGCCGAATGGGTCGGCCCTTACGACGACGAGAAGCTCGGCTTCTACAAGATCGCGCCGCATTACTACTACCCCGGTTGGTGGGAAGGCGGGCCGGCGCTCGATCTCATCGTCAATCTCGACGCCTGGAAAGCGCTGCCGAAGCAATACCAATCGGTGCTGGAGACCGCGGCGGCCGCGGCGAACCTGCACATGCTCGCGAAATATGACGCGGTGAACACGCAGGCGATGAAGCGGCTGATCGCGCAGGGCGTGAAGCTGCATGAGTTCCCGCCCGACGTGATGCGCGCGGCCTACATCGAAGCGACCAGGCTCTACGACGAGATCTCCGAGAAGAATCCGCGCTTCAAGAAGACCTACGAGTCGATGCGCACTTTCCGCAACGACATCGTGCCCTGGCATTCCCTCGCCGACGGCCGCTTCGACGCGTTCATGCAGGCGACGATGCGCGCGGCCCAGCGCAAAGCCAAGAGCGAGAAGTGAAGGTCGCGTTCGAGTTCACCGCCGGCGACCTCGCCGAAGTCGCGAGCCGCGCGAGCAATCGCTCGCCGCTCGTGCAGCAATGGCGCATGCGCGGCTACGGCATGGTCGGCACGCTCGTCGGCCTGCTCGCCTTCCTCGCGATTCCCGGCGAATTCGTCTATCGCTGCGTCGCGGGCGCGCTGATCGCGGCGCCGTTCTTCGTCGCGATGAGCCTGCAGCCGCAGCAGCGGCCGCAGCGGCTCGTGAAGTATTTCCGCGAGCGCCTCGGCGGCGACGGGCCGTTCCGCTGCGAAGTCGAGATCAGCGACGCCGGCGTCGTCGCACGACAGCTCGGCGCCGAGTCGCGTCACAGCTGGGCGCAGGTCGTGACGATCGCGGAGATCCCCGGCGGCATCGAGTTCGTCTACCGTCCGCTCGGCTCGCTCGTGGTCCGCGATCGCGCGTTCGCGACGCCGCAACAGCGCGCGGAATTCCTGAAGCTGGCGCGCACCTATTTGGCGGGCGGCAAGACGTAGCTGCCCGAGACGTGCGCGATGGCTTTCTCCGGCTCGGTGCTGCCGTAGAGCGTTGCATCCATCACGACGAGGCGACGTCCGAGCTTGAGCAGGCGCGCTTCGGCGATCACGTCGCCGGGCTTGCCGCGATTGAGAAAATGCATCGTGAGATCGCTCGTCACCGCAAGCAGCTCCGGCCCGACGTGCGACAGCACGAGCGCATACATCGCGCAGTCGGCTGCAGTGAACTGCGCCGGACCCGAGATCGCGGGCCCCGGCCGCAGCATCCAGCTCTGCCACGGCAAGCGGATGCGTGCATAGCCTTCGCGCACTTCTTCGACGACGAACATGCTGTCTTGCATGTGCGGCAGTCCGTCGCGAACGAGCCGCTCGATTTCTTTCGCGGTGAGCTTCAGCTCCATTGGATCCACTCCAGCCCGACGGCGGCGTCCCAGATCAATTTCAGGGAGAGCACGACGAGAATGACCTTGAACAATTTGCGGAACGCAGCTTCGCTCACGTGCTGGTTGAGCCCCTTGCCCGCAGCGGTGCCGAGGATCACCGCGATCACCAGCGGGAGCAGCAGATCGAGCCGCGACACGACGGTGAATCCGACGACGCCGTAGGCGATCACGCGCAGCAGATGCCCGAGCGTCTGCGTCAGCGCGAGCGTGCCGATCACGGTTTCCTTCTTCCATTCCGGCCGCAGGAACAGCCGCCCGACGAAGAGGCCGGTCGCGCCGACGAACATGCCGGGCGCGCCGTTCAGCAATCCGGCGACGAGGAACGACACGCGTGGCGGCCACAACGCGCCGTCGTCGCGCGTCGGTCGCAGCGACCACAGGATCAGCGCGGCGAGCGCGAGGCGAACCCAATCGACGTTCGCGCGCTCGACGAGCGGCATGACCAGGAACGTCGCCGGCACGCACGCAAGCAGGAACCATCCCGCCGCATGCCATTCGACGTGCTTCACGTACGCGACGGTGCGCGATGCATTCGAGACGACTTGCACCGCGGCAAACAGCGGCACCGCGACCGTCGGCTCGAGCTTCAGCGCGTAGAGCACGCCGATGAGAATGGTGCCGCCGCCGAGGCCGGCGACGCCGGAGAGCGTCGCCGTCGCGAAGCCCGCGAGCGCGATCGCGGCGGTGAGCCAGGTCAGGTGATCGTCACCAGCGACGTTGCGAGCACCAGCATCAGGCCCATGCCGGCGATGTCGGTGCAGGTGGTGAGGAAGATCGCCGACGCGGTGACCGGATCGGCGCCGAAGCGCTTCAAGGTCAGCGGAATGAACACGCCGGCGAAGCTCGCGACGAAGCAGCCGCCGATCATCGCGAGCCACACGGTGAGCGCGAGCATCTCCGGATGCGCCGTGCCCATGTGATGCGCGTACCACCACATCGCGAGTCCCGCGGGAATGCCGGTGAACAAGCCGTTGAACAGGCCGAGCCGCATTTCCTTGAAGAACAGTTTGCGCACCGGGAAGGTGTCGAGCTCGCCGAGCGTCATGCCGCGCAGCGTGATGGCGAGCGTCTGGCAGCCGGTGTTGCCGGACTGGCCCGCGAGCACCGGCAGGAACGCCGCGAGCGCGACGATCTTCTCGATGGTGCCGGAGAACATGCCGACGACGAACACGTCGAGGAACGCGGTGAGCAGGTTCACCTGCAGCCACGGATGCCGCATCTTGAACGCGGGCAGCATCGGCGTCTCGATGCGCTCCTCGCCGGACACGCCGACCATCTTTCCGGATTGGGCGCTGATCTCGAACGCCTGCGCCTCCATCAAGCGCCATCCGCGGACGAGGCCGACGAGCCGTCCGTCCGCGTCGCACACCGGATAGACCGGATACTGCCGGCGCGCTGCCGCTTTCACCGCGTCGAGCACTTCCATCCCAGCGGCGAAGCGGTACGGATTGGTGATCATCAGCTCTTCGAGCTTCTGCTCGGGCTCGGCGAGCAGCAGCTCGCGCAGCACGACGAGCCCGCGCAGCTTCATGTCGTAATCGGCGACGTACAGGTAGGTGATCTCCGCGGAATCCTCGGCGGTGCGGATGAACTCGATCGCGCGCGTCACTGTCGTGTGCGGCGGCAGCACGCCGCGCGGTGCTTCCATCAACTCGTCGATCGTGTTCGGCGCCGAATCCTCCGCCGCCGCGAAACGCGCGGGACGCAGCGAGTCGGGAAGATGCGCCGCGACGCGCGTCGCGAATTGCTGCGGCAGGTGCCTCAAGGCCTGATCGATGCGCTCCGGCGGCTCGCGCTCGAGCTGCTCGGCGGCATCGGCGGGAACTCTCGCGCGCAACTCGCGCAACAGGCGGTTCAATTCCTGATTCGTCATCGCTTGCACTCCCTGCGGACGATCGCATTATGCCGTTAAGATGCGCGGACTTTTGTGGAGTCCTTCACAGTGAAGCTCTACGGCATGACCGGATCGGGCAACTGCTGGAAGCCGGCTGCGCTGATGCGCCAGCTGCAGGTCCCGTTCGACTGGATCGAAGTCGACCTGCTCAAGGGCCAGTCGCGCAGCCCCGAGTTCCTGGCGAAGAACGCCAACGGCAAGGTGCCGCTGCTCGAGGTCGCGCCGGGTCAGCTCCTCGCCGAATCCAATGCGATGCTGTGCTATCTCGCCGACGGCACGCCGTACCTGCCGGCGGATCGCTGGCAGCGCGCCAAGGTCTTCGAGTGGCTGTTCTTCGAGCAGTACTCCCACGAGCCGTACATCGCGACCGTGCGCTGGTGGGTGCATTACCTGCACAAGCAGGACGAATGGCGCGACAAGATCGCCGAGGCGATGAAGAAGGGCTACGCCGCGCTCGACGTGATGGAGGCGCAATTGCAGCGCACGTCGTTCATCGCCGGCAACGCGTACACGATCGCCGACATCGCGCTGTACGCGTACACGCACGCGGCACCGCAGGGCGGTTACGACCTCAAGCGTTATCCGGCGATCGGGGCGTGGCTCGATCGCGTCTCCGCTCAGCCGCGCTTCGAGCCGATGGTGAGATGAGATGACCGACACCGCACGCGAGGCCCTCGGCGCATTGCCGCCGCACAAGGAGATCGAGATCGGCGGCGTCAAGATCGCCTACAACGACGAAGGCGGCGGACCGGTTGTGATCTGCCTGCACGCAATCGGCCATGGCGCGAGCGACTACGCGCGCGTGATCCAGGTCCTGAAGAATCGCTATCGCGTCATCGCGCTCGACTGGCCGGGACAAGGCCGCTCGGGGCCCGACGATCAGGCCGCGAGTCCGTGGCGCTACGCGGAGCTGCTCGAGAAATTCATCGAGGCGCTGCAGCTCGATCGCGTGGTGATCATCGGCAACTCGATCGGCGGCGCGGCCGCCGTGCGCTACACGGCGGCGAACCTGCAGCACGTGCGCGGCATCCTGCTGTGCAACCCCGGCGGTCTCGACAAGGGCGGTCGCGCGGCGGTGATGTTCTGCCGGATCATGGCGCGCTTCTTCGGCGCCGGCGTGCGCGGATCGAAGTGGTTCGCGGGCGCGTTCAACGCCTACTACCGACAGGTCCTACCGTCGCCGGAAGCCGCCGCGCAGCGCGCGAAGATCGTGCTCGCCGGCTACGAGACCGCGCCGATCCTCGAGCAGGCCTGGATCAGCTTCGCCGATCCGCAAGCCGACGTGCGGGCGCTGATCCCGCAGATCCGCTGCCCGGTGCAGTTCTGCTGGGCGATGCGCGACAAGTTCGTGCCGTTCTCGCGCTCGCGCGCCGCGGTGCTCAAGTTCACCAACGCGCGCGTCGAGAAGTTCCCGATCGCCGGCCACGCCGCGTTCCTCGAGGACTTCGCGCACTTCCAGCACGTGCTGGAGCGGTTCCTCGACGGCTTGAGATAGGACGTCCTCGCCAAGCTGCTGCAGCGGTACTGGCGTATAGTGGTCGCGCTGCGTCAAGCATAGAAACGTTTCCGGTCGGTTCCTGGCCCGCAGATCCGCGCGGCCCCACTAACTTCCCAGCCGCCTTTCTCGATTGCCTTGCAGTCGGCGAGCGCGTTCGCGCCGCCGGAATCCAACGCTGCTGCTTCCGTGCAGCCCGAGGTTGACCATGAACGTGAGCTATCGTCGCGCCGCCCCTGCCGTCTCGGAGCGCCATCAGCGCGACGAAGCGTGGAGCGCTGCGCCGACCATCCGCGAGCGATTCCCGCGCGCGCGCAGATTCGCCATCGCGATGTCGTTCCGGGATCCCCACGGCGCCGCCACGCCTTCACCGATGCGGCAGCTCTACGAGCCGTCGATGCGCGCGATCTTCGAGCAGCGCTGTCCGGTGCGCGACTGCACGGGCGGCGGCTTCGACCTGAACGGGTCGATCCGCTCGATGTTGTCGAACGATCGCCTGCCGCGCACAGGGCAAGCCGCTTGCCGCGGCTCGCGATTCCGCGGCGGTGAATGCGGACTCGAGCTCAGCTATTCGCTCACGTCCGACGCGGTCTAGCGACACAGCGAGGGGAATCCATCATGGCCCGCATCACGATCGACGATTGCCTGCAGCACGTGCACAGCCGCTTCGACCTCACCCTGATCGCCGCCAAGCGCGCGCGACAGCTCACCCGCGGCGCCGAAGCCAAGCTGCCCTGGCACGACCACAAGTCCACGGTTCTCGCGTTGCAGGAGATCGCCGGCGGTCAGGTGACCTCGGCGATCCTCGACGAAGCCGATCTGCCGGCGCAGGAGCGGCCGCAGCTCGCGCTGGACGCGCTGGATCCGCACTTCGAATGACGAAGCGCGGGCTTCAGAGGATGTAGCGGCTGAGATCCTCGTTCGCGGCGAGCTTCGACAGCTTGTCGTCGACGTACGCCGCGTCGATCTTGAGCGGCTGATCCTTCACGTCGGGCGCGACGTAAGCGAGATCCTCCATCAATCGCTCCATCACGGTGTGCAGGCGCCGCGCGCCGATGTTCTCGGTGCGCTCGTTGACCTGCCACGCGATCTCGGCGATGCGACGCACGCCGTCTTCGGTGAACTCCACGGCCACGCCCTCGGTGCCGAGCAGCGCCTTGTACTGCTCGGTGAGCGAGTTCTGCGGCTCCGTCAGGATGCGCAGGAATTCCTCCGCCTTCAATCCATCGAGCTCGACGCGGATCGGCAGGCGGCCCTGCAGCTCCGGAATCAGGTCGGACGGCTTGGCCATGTGGAACGCGCCGCTCGCGATGAACAGGATGTGATCCGTCTTCACCGCGCCGTACTTGGTCGACACGGTCGAGCCTTCCACCAACGGCAGCAGGTCCCTTTGCACGCCTTCGCGTGACACGTCGGCGCCGACGTACTCGCCGCGCTTGCACACCTTGTCGATCTCGTCGATGAAGACGATGCCGTTCTCCTCGACGTTGCGCAGCGCCTCGGCCTTGATCGCTTCCTCGTCGACCAGCTTGGCGGCCTCCTCGTCGATCAGCTGCGAGTACGCTTCCTTGATCCTGAGCTTCTTGTTGCGCGTCTTGCCCTGGCCGAGATTGGCGAACATCGACTGCAGCTGCGAGGTCATCTCCTCCATGCCGGGCGGGCCCATCAGCTGCACGTTCGCGGCGGCCTGATTGACCTTGATCTCGATCTCCTTGTCGTCGAGCTTGCCTTCGCGGAGCTGCTTGCGGAACACCTGACGCGCCGCGTTGCTCTCAGACTGGCGCTGCGGCGACGGCTCGCCGAAATCCTTCGGCGGCGGCACCAGCACGTCGAGAATGCGCTCTTCGGCGGCGAGCTCGGCCTTCGCGCGCTGCTGCTTCATCGCCTGCTCGCGCGTCAGCTTCACCGCCGCGTCCATCAGGTCGCGGATGATGGTGTCGACGTCCTTGCCGACGTAGCCGACCTCGGTGAACTTGGTCGCCTCGACCTTCACGAACGGCGCGTTGGCGAGCTTCGCCAGCCGTCGCGCGATCTCGGTCTTGCCGACGCCGGTCGGGCCGATCATCAGGATGTTCTTCGGATGGATCTCGTGGCGCATCGGCTCGGCGACCTGCATGCGGCGCCAGCGATTGCGCAGCGCGATCGCGACCGCGCGCTTGGCGTTGGCCTGTCCGACGATGTGCTTGTCGAGCTCCTGCACGATCTCGCGCGGCGTCATCATCGTGTTGATCGGGGTGCTCGCGGCGATGTCGTTCATCCGATCGTCTCGATGGTGAGGTTGTGGTTGGTGTAGATGCAGACGTCGGCGGCGATGTGCATCGCCTTCTCGACGATCTCTTTCGCCGCGAGCTGCGTGTTCTCGACCAGCGCGCGCGCCGCCGCGGTGGCGAACGAGCCGCCGGAGCCGATCGCCATCACGCCGTGCGCTTCCGGCTCCATCACGTCGCCGTTGCCGCTGATCATCAGCGTGGTGTCCTTGTCGGCGACGAGGAGCAGCGCTTCGAGCCGTCGCAGATAGCGATCGGTGCGCCAGTCCTTGGCCATCTCCACCGCGGCGCGCGTGAGATTGCCTCCGTGCTTCTCGAGCTTGCCTTCGAAGCGCTCGAACAGCGTGAACGCGTCGGCGGTGCCGCCGGCGAATCCGGCGATCACCTTGTCGCCGTAGAGCCGGCGCACCTTGCGGGCGTTGCCCTTGACACGCGTGTTCTGCATCGAGACCTGACCGTCGCCACCCATCGCAACCTGCTGGTTGCGGCGAACGCAAAGGATGGTGGTGCCTTCGAATTGCTGCATGGGAGTCCGTGAGAGGGAGCGTCGACCGAAGTTTGGGCCGGGATGGCGCGTTTCAATAGACCGCGCCGCGACCGGATTGTGCTCTTCTACGGCTTCGCGCGTCGTGCCCGAGGATGCGCGGCGTCGTAAACCTTCGCCAAGCGGTTGAAATCCAGATGCGTGTAGATTTGCGTGGTCGACAGGTTCGCGTGGCCGAGCAGCTCCTGCACCGCGCGCAAGTCGCCGCTCTCTTCGAGCAGATGCGTCGCGAACGAATGGCGCAGCCGATGCGGATGAAGGCCGCCCGGCAATCCGGCGGCGCGAGCCCAGGCGCGCACGCGATCTTGCACCGCGCGCGCCGACAAGCGCTTGCCGTCGCGGCCGACGAAGAGCGCGCGCTCGTCGTCTTTCACGATCAGCGCGCGCTCGCGATTCCAGGCCTGGATCGCGGCGAGCGCCTTGCTGCCGACCGGCACGATGCGCGTCTTGCTGCCCTTGCCGATGACGCGCAGCTCGCGCGCGACGTTGTCGACGTTGAGCGCGACGAGCTCGGCGAGTCGCAAGCCCGAGGAATAGAACAGCTCGACGATCGCGTGATCGCGCGCGGCGAGACCGTCGCCGGCATCGCGGTCGAGCGCCGCATTCAGCGCGTCCTTCTCCACCGTCTTCGGCAATGTGCGCGGCTTTTTGGGTGCGCGCACTTCAGCAGCGGGGTTCGCATCGATGCGCCCGCGCGCGAGCTGATCGCGCAGGAAGCTGCGCAAGCTCGACAGCATGCGCTGCGTGCTCGCGGCGGAGAGATCGCGATGGCGCAGCTTGGAGAGCCAGCTGCGCACGAGGTGGGTGTTGATCGACTCGAGATTGTCCGCGCCGCTGGCGGCGCAGTGCGCGTCGAAGTCGGTGAGGTCGCGGCCGGTCGCTTTCAGCGTGTGCGGCGAGAGCCGACGCTCGTGCCGCAGGTGCTGCAGGTATTCGTCGATGCGCGGCTTCAGGCTCACGCAAGCCGCGCGCGGATCGCGGCGGAGACGAGCTCGGCGGTCATCTCGAGGAACAGCTTGCCCTGCCGCGGCTGGAAGCGCTCGGCTTCCGCGCTCGCGAGCACCAGCATGCCGAGGTGGTTCTCCTTCTCGAGCGGCACGATCGCGGCCGATTGCATGGGCTCCTTCGCCTGCGGGAAGAACAACGCGGAGCGCTCGGGGTCGATCGGTCCGCATTCGATGAGGCGCGTGCGGAAGAAATCGTCGTAGGCCTTCACCACCGGACTGCTGGGATCGAGCCGGTGCAGGCCTTCGATGTCCTGGCGGCGCAGCACCTTCGGCTGCACGCCGACGTAGACGCCGTCGATGTCGAAGTCCTCGCGCATCACCTTGCTCAAGCCGGTGATCACCGCGCCGAGCGTCTGCGCGCCGAGCAGCGTGCGCGCCAGCCGCTGCACGCTCGACGCACGCAGCTCGTTGTCGCGTGCGATCTGCGTGAGATCGCGAAGACGATCCTCGAGGCGCTGGCAGCGGCCACGGAGCACTTCGACCTGGCGCTCGATCAGCGACACCGCCGTGCCGGCGGCGTGGCGAAGCTCCAGCGTCTCGAGCAGGTGCGGGAAGCGCGAGAGGAAGTCGGGATGCTCTTTCAGGTACGCGGCGACTTCGTCGTCGTGGAGCTTGCCCGGATCCAGCGGCAGGTCCGCGCTCTTTACCGCGGCTTTTCCTTCGGCCATTCCATCTCCCCCTCGAACACCGTTTCCGCGGGCCCGCCCAGGAACAGCGGCGAGCCCTCCCCCTGCCATTCGACGATCAGCACGCCGCCGCGCACCTGCACATCCACCCGCGCGTCGACCTGCCCCCACATTCTAGCGACCGCGATGGCCGCGCACGCACCACTTCCGCACGCGAGCGTCTCGCCGGCGCCGCGCTCGTACACGCGCAGACGCACGTGACTGCGATCCTGCACCTGCAGGAAGCCGACGTTCACCCGCTCGGGGAACGCCGGATGATGCTGCAAGGCCTCGCCGATCTCGCCGACCGGCGCGCGATCGACGTCGGCGACTTCGATCACCGCGTGCGGATTGCCCATGCTCGCAGCGCCGATCTCCAGCATCTCGCCGCCTTCGAGCGCGACGCTGTAGCGCGGCGAGCGCGCCGGCGCGGTGAACGGCAGCGTCGAAGGCTCGAAGCGCGGCTCGCCCATGTTCACGCGCGTTGCTCCATCGCGAGCGACGTGCAGCTCGATCGTGGAAGTCTTGGTCTTGAGGCGCAGCCGCTCCTTCTCGGAGAGTCCTTGCTCGCGGATGAAGCGGCCGACGCAGCGCGCGCCGTTGCCCGACATGCCCGATTCGCTGCCATCGGCGTTGTAGATGCGATAGCCGAAGTCGATGCCGGAGTCCTTGCTCGGATCGACGACGGCGATCTGATCGCAACCGATGCCGAAGCGGCGATCTGCGAGCCGCGCGAGCGCGGCGGGATCGGCGGCGAAAGGCTGGCGCGTCGCGTCGATCACGACGAAATCGTTGCCAGCGCCCTGCATCTTGGTGAAGGCGAGCTTCATGACGCGAGAGCCTACCCTAGAAGCGATAGCCGATGGCTCCGCGAACGCGGAAGCTCGCGGTCGTCTGGATCTCGCTGTTGAACTGCTGGACCGGGACGAGGCCGCCGAAATCGACCGACCAGCGTCCTTGCGACGTGAACTGCAGCTTCGGACCGACCATCCAGCCGCC
The DNA here is from genome assembly GCA_035650495.1 of Nevskiaceae bacterium. GTDB lineage: Bacteria > Pseudomonadota > Gammaproteobacteria > Nevskiales > Nevskiaceae > DASRHK01. Next base: position 13,618 of record DASRHK010000060.1, read on the forward strand.
GCAATGGGTGTCGCCGAGCTGCTCGCCATCGAGATCGTCGTACTGCTTGTATTCGCCTTCGGCCGCCGCGAGCACCGCAAAGGTGCGATTGTCCTCGAGCACGAGATAGCGGCCGAAGGCGGCACTCCACTGCAGGTCGTTGCCGAATCGATAGCCGAAGTCGCCGCGACGGCGATAGGCGTACTGCGTCTCCGCGCGCGCGAGCCAGTGTTCCATACGGCCTTGCGCGGACGCGCCGAACAGGAAATCGGTCGAGCCGCTGCCGAAGGCGAGATCGTGGCCGTGGATGCCGCTGACCGGCTCGCCCGGCGCGGGCGCTTCGTCAGATTCGGAAAGCTCCTCGGCGAGGCGATCGCTGTCGCCGGTCGCGAACTTGACGCCCGCGAATGCGCGCGCCGCGAACGTCGAGTCTTCCTTCATGCGCCGATACAGCGTGTAGCTGCCGATCAGCGTCACGTCGCCGAGACCATTCAAGGTCCCGTTCTCGATGACTTCGCTTTCCGGACGGGAGAACTGCCGGTGGATGTACGGCAGCGCGACCTGCAGGCTGGCGCGATCGGAGAAGCCATAGCCGAGCACGAGCTGCATGACCAGGCTGTCGAGGTATTGGCCGGCGTCATCGTCGATGCGGCGACCCTGGTCGCGTAGCTGGCCGTAGCGCGTGAACTGCTCGGTGATCGCGCCGTAGACGCCGGACGCCTGACCCTGGGCCTGGTCGGCGGAGTAGACGGCGCAGAGATCGCAAGACCACGCAGGTGCGGTGGCCAGCAGAGCGACAGCGGCAGCAATGCGGTTCATCGGGATCGATCGGCGCAAAAGTCGCGCATGTTAACGTGCGGCATGGCGAAGATCATCCACAAAGGCGGCTGTCACTGCGGCGCCGTGCGCTTCGAAGTGCGCGCGCCGGCGAAAGTGCTCGTCCAGAAGTGCAACTGCTCGATGTGCAGCAAGACAGGCTTCGAGCATCTGATCGTGCCGGCCGAGGATTTCAAGCTCGTCTCTGGTGAAGACATGCTCACCACGTACACGTTCAATACCGGCGTGGCCAAGCACCTCTTCTGCAAGCGCTGCGGCGTGAAGTCCTTCTACGTGCCGCGCTCGAACCCCGACGGTTTCTCAGTGAACCTGCGCTGCATCGATCCCGGCACGATCACCGAAGTGCTCTACGAGGACTTCGACGGCCAGAACTGGGAGAAATCGGGGCCGAGCCTCGCGCACCTGTCGAAGAGCGCGGACCTCTAGACGGCCTCAGTGCCGCCGGCCTTTCACGCGGACACGGAAGCTCATCGCCGGACCCGGCGTCGGCGCCACCTTCGTCTGGAGCACGTAATCGGGCGGATCGAGCTCGAGGTCATACGTATAGAACAGGCGCGCCATCGACAGCGCGAGCTGCACTTCCGCGAGGCTCTTGCCGAGACAGGTGTGCGGTCCGCGACCATACGGTGAATAGGCGCCAGGCTGCATGTGCTCGGCGCGCGGCTTCTCGTAGCGATCGATGTCGAACTTCTCGGCGTTCGGATAGAACTCGTCCATGAAGTGCGGCACGACCGAGCTCACGTAGAGCATGTCGCCCTTCCTGATCGGGTAGCCTTGGAACTGGAAGTCCTGCACGACGGTGCGGATCTGCGCCACCGCGATCGGATACAGCCGCATGCTCTCCATGATCGCGCCGTTGAGCGAGGGCAGCCGGTTCATCAATTCCTCTTCGACGATCGGCCCGGCGTCGAACAGCGCGTCGACTTCCTTCTCGATGCGCGCACGGATCTCGGGATGCTTGAGCACCATGTAGATCGTCACCGCCGTGGTGTTGGCGACGGTGTCGAGTCCCGCCACGTACGGTCCGGTGACCGCGACGATCAGATCGTTGTGCGTGAGCATGCCGGGCTTGCGCACTTGCGCCGCCATGATGTCGTCGACGAGATTCATCTCCTCGTCGGAAATCTTGCCGACACGCTTCGCAGCGTCCGCGATCATCTTCTCCCCGAGCTCGATCACCCTCGCCTTCGCGCGCCGATATTCCGGCGACCACAGGAAGAAGCGCGGCCGTTGCCGGGTGATCAGGACGTTGAGGATGTAGAGGATCGTGGTGCGGATGTCGCGGATGTACTCGACGGGCGTGTTGCTCGTGAGCAGCGGGCCGAGGAAACCCACGGCCATGTACTGCATGGCCTGCACGACCGGCACGCTCGCGCCGACGGCGAAGTCGCGCGCATAGATCTCGTCGAGGATGCCGACGAACTCGTTGTAGCGGCCCTTGATCGATTCCTTCGAATAGCCGCGGCGCATGATGTCGCGCAGCTCCTTGTGCGACTCGCCGTCCTCGGTGACCAGTGCGCGCGTTGCGCCGTATTCCTTGATCAGGCCTTCCCAGAACTGTCGCGAGCGCAGAGAGTCCTTGCCGACTTTCGAGCCGAGCAGGTTCGCCGCTTCGACGCCGGCGAGCAGCAGGTAACGCTGATTGAGGATCCTGATCTCGCAAACCGGCCCGTACTTGCGATAGCAGTCGACGAAGAACTTCACCGGATTGGCGATGACCGGCAGCAGGCTGCCGAGCATCGGCACGCCCGGGACTTTCGGGATCGTCGCTTCCATCATTTGGCCTGCAGCTTGTTCCAGCGCACCTGCCGCTCCTGCGCGGCGAGGTAAAGGCCCATCGCAAACCCGAAGCTCGTGAACAGGCTCATCACGAAATAGATCCAGGTCTGCTTCATGCCGCGGCGCGGACCGTCGATGATCGTCCACAACGGGAACAGGAAGGTGTTGGTGACGATCAGGTCCTGCGAGCCGGAACCCGCGGCCGGATTGGTGAACAGCATCTTGGTGAAGTGCACCCAGCTCGCCTGATCGACGTACTCGGTCACGTAGTGGATGTTGAAATACCAGCCCGTGCAGACGGAGCCGATGGCGAACGCGTAGTAGACGGCTTCGAGCACCGATACGCGCGCGCCGCTCCAGCCGCCGCGATACAGATACGCGTTGAAATAGAAGAACAGAGCGACGGTGAACAGGCCGAGTCCCGCGTGGATCAGCAGCGACGTCATGATTTTTTCCTCCCCTTCTGGATGGACGCGATGAGCGCATCGACCAGCACGTTCCACTGGTTCGGGTCGATGTCGAGATAAGCGGGCAGCGCGCGGCGGATCAGCGGCAGCTCGGTACGCCGTCGTCGGGCCAGTGCCTTGCGGATCGCCGCTTCGTGCGACAGACGGCCGGCGTAACCGGATTTCATCGCGATCGCGCTCACGGCCGCGCCGATGGCGAGCATCGCTATCGAGTGATGGATGCGGATCGCTTCGGCGGGCTCGAAGCCGTGCGGCACCATCGCGGCCAGGAATTGCTCGACGAAATCCATCTCGTCGTCGGGGCCGAGCGTCCCGTTCATCACTTCCCAGATCAGCTGCGGCTCGGCGACGAACAGCTCGATCATCCCGCGCGCGCAGCCGCGCACCACGTCCTGCCAGTGCTGCGCCGCGCCGTCGGCCTGCGGGCGACGCACGGCCAGCTCGATCGCCGCCAGCTTGACCAGCTCGTCGCGGCTCTTGATGTGGCGGTACAGCGCGGGCGCGGTCACGCCGAGGCGATCGGCGACTTCCTTGATGGTCACGCGCGCGAGCCCGATGCCGATCGCCGCATCGACGATGTGCTTCGGACTGATCCGCGCCGGCCGGCCTGCCACGTCGACGACCTCATTAGTTACGTCAATTAACAAATTAGCACGGCCGAGCCCGTTTGGCCATGTCGCGATCAGCGCATCTTCAGCTCCGTCAGCGGCTGCGCGAGGATCCACAAGCCCGCGACGGTGAACGCGACCATCAGTGCAAGCATCGGCAGCTGACTGACGAGCGCCGCACGACGCGTCGGGAAAATCCGCAGCGCGACGAGATGCGCGCAGTACACGGACGCGATGTGGCCGATCACGATCAGCGCGACCTGCGTGTGCCAGACGACGCCCATGCCCGGCAGGATTGGCGCGCGCAGTGAATGCGCGGTGCCGAGGAGATTCCAGCCCCAGCCGAACGGATCGGAGGCGAGGCTCACGATCTTCGTGCCCTGCGTGAGGATCAGCGTCGCGTAGTGCGTGAGGTTGTAGACGAGCGCGATCGGCAGGAGCGTGTAGCCGAAGTCGAGCGCGAGCTCACGGATCGATCGGTGATTGCGCGTGATGAGCTTCGCAGTCGCGATCGCCGCGAGATACGCGCCGAGGTAGAGGAACGGCGACGCGACGAGCCAGAACGATTCCCAGGCAATGAACCAGCTGCGCAGATCTGCGTACGCGAGGATCGGCCGCGTGCCGGCGAGATTCGCGACGAAGCCGCCGTCGCGCCAGAACAGGTTCACCCACCATTGCGTCGCGCGCAGTCCGTCGAATACGGTGGTCGACAGCATCGCGAGCGCGAACGTCAGCGTCGCGACGCTCGCGGGCCGCTCGCGATAGAGCGCCTGTCCGCGTAGCGCCATCTTGCCGGCGAGACGGAACAGCACCGAGAAGAGCTCGCAGTGCGTGAACCACGCGCTCGCGCCGATCGTCGCGACGCCGGCCATGTTCAGCACCGTGTAGCCGAGCAGCATTGCGCCGAGCGTCGAGGGCTTGCCGTGATTGAACAGCTCGAACGCGACGAAGCCGACGTAGAGCGCAGCCGCGGGCCAGTCGCCGAAGCGCTCGGGATATCGGACGCGTGCGCGGTCGAACGGACGCGTGAGCAATCGCCAGGGATTGATCGCCGCCCAGAAATCGCCGACGAGCGCAGCGAGATACAGGCAACCGAGCGCGAACACGACCCAGAAGAAGGTCATGCTGAAGTTGCGATACGGATCGCGATTGCCGAAGAGACCAGTCGCGATGCACAGCAGAAGGAGCACGACGCCGATCGCTGCGCCGAGCGGACGCAGCCTCGGCAGCGCGTCGTCGGACCTGCGTGACAGCGGCGCGGCAGTGGAAGACGTCGCGAAGAACGCGACGACGAAGAACGACAGCACGAGCGCCGAGCTCGCGCCCCAGCCGTAGAGCCAGAGCGGAACCGGAAGGTTGTAGAGCGCGCCGAATCCGTGCGCGGCTGCGCTGAGTGGAAAGAGAAGACTCGTCATCCCCGCGCAGGCGGGGATCCAGTTCTTCTTTTTCTTCGTTACGGCAATGGCAGCGTGCGCGCGTTCTGCGACGCGGCGAGCGTCTGCTCCCACATCTCGAGATACATCTCCGCGGAGTTGTAGAACGCGTCGACCGCGTCCTGACCGCCTTCGATGCGGATCTCCTCGGCGATATCCGCGACGAGTCCGTAGTGGGCCATGCCGACCTCGTCCATGTTCCAGGACTGCCCGCCCGGGATCGAGAGCTCGTCCACCGTCACCGGCTCGACGCCGGAGAACTGCGGGCCCCAGCCGGGTCCGCGGAACAGCGTGAACGGATATTCGATCGGCGTCGTGCCGGCGCCGCGAGGTCCCGGAAGATTACGCAGGCCGTTCGAGTCGGCGCCGTAGCCCATCGCAAACGTGCGCGTCGACCCCGACTGCTGGAAGAGCGGCTTCAAGCGGTTCATGTAGCCGACCATGTCCTTGCCGTTCTCGATCGCGGGATAGACGATGCCGCCCTGCTTGTAGATCTGCACGACCTGCGCGTTGCTGATGCCGCCGTGCCCGCCGTGCGCGGAGATCATCGGATAGTTCGGCGTCGTCTTCGCGCCCTGGTCGAGCATGTATTGCTTGATGCTGACTTCCGCGTGATCGATGTCGAGCGTGAAGCCCTTCTTCATGATCTTGTCGATCGCGTACTTGCCGAGCTCGGTGACGCCGCGCGCGTTGCATTGGCGACCGGGGCCGTAGATCGGCAGGCGGCCGGCGGCGAGATCGACGAGCATTTGTCCGACCGGACCCAGCGGTCCCGTCAGCGGCGCCGACTCCATCGGCGTGCCAGCGGCGTAGAACCACTTGTCGCCTTCGCCCCCGTCGTCGCACGCATAGGTCTTCCAGAAGCCGTGCGTTCCCGCGAAGCCGACGAGGTTGAGCGCCGAGCTGAAGATGCCGGTGCCGCCGAGCGCGCTGTCGACGTCGTGGTAGGGGAACACCGCGCGCACGCCGCGATCCCACACCTCGTCGATCTCGCGATCGATCTGTTCCTTCGTGCAGCCGTCGGTTTCGCTGCCGTCCGGATTGAACACGACGTTGCAGTGGAAGATGTTCGAGAACTCGAGGCCCGGGATCACCGCCATCTTGCCCTCGGCGATCACTGCGCGCGCTTCGGTCGGATTGCTCACGATGCGGAACCAGCCCTTGCCCGGTCCGCCTTCTTGCGCGTCGATGTAGTCCTGCATCGCGTGCACGTAATCGACCTGCGCGAGGCCGACCTCCATGTCGCCGCATTCCTCGTCGAGCAGATTCGGATCCTTGTTGCCGCCGGCGAGCTTCTGCACGTTGCACAGCGCTTCGATGTTGGTGCCGTGGATGACCATCGTGCGCAGGCCGGCCCGATACGCGCGCTCGACCCACTTGTAATACATCTGCTGATGCAGCTCCGAGTCGCGCTGCGGCCAGCCGATGAACGTCGGCCAGCCGACCGTGTCGTGCGTCTCGGTCGGGTTCTGATCGAGCACGATGTTCTCGCCGGAAAGAATGCCGTCGGGACCGTGCATGCCCTCGCAATTCTTCAGCGCCTCGACGACGCCGAATCGATTGATCGCCTGGCCGTACATGCCACCGCCGGCGGATGGCCCCACGTGACCGCTGCCGTCGGACATCTCGCTGCCCATGCCCATGTGCGAATGCACCTCGGCGAAGCCGATCACCGGACCGTTCGCGGCGTTCTTGAACGCCGGCCCGGTGACGTCGACCGGCATCTCCGGATATTCGGTGCAGCCTTCGGACGGCTCGAACTGCAGCGACGCGGGCACGGTACCGAGTCCGAGATGCTTCGAATCGTCGAGCGACAGCTGGCGATCGAGCGCAGTCGCCGTGAACTGCCCCTGGTCGCCATTGACGGTCCAGTCGGATCCGTCGGCGGGCGAGCCCGTGCAACTCACTCCCGCGTTGCTCGCGGCCGTCATGTACTGCGCGTCCTTCGTGTAGAAAATGTAGCGGCCGAGGCCAGCGGGCTTCATGTAGAAGTGCTCGGCCGCATCCGCGCTCGGCGCATTCGCGATCAAGCTCGCGCCATCGCGCGCGATGTACGCGCCATTCGCTTTGGCGACGAAGCAGCGATTGGCCATGTCGTAGCGCGACAGCGGCGCGCCGGTCGCCGGCGATTGCGTCGAGTCGGACGGCTGCGGCACGCCCTTCGACGCGCCGCACGCGGCGAGCGTCAGAGTGGCGACGGACAGCAGGAGCTGGGCGCGAGCCTGTTTCATCTAGGAATCCCCGGAGCCTTCGTTGGCGATGGGATTATCGCCGAGCCGCCCGGACTGGCGGACTAGTAAAAGCGGCTCCGGTCAGCCCTCGTTGGCCGCCTTGGGCGTCGACAGCGCATCCACCAGCTGGTCCGCCGTGATCGGCTTGCGCAGGATCAGGTCGAAACCCACCGCATCGGCTTTTGCCGCCGACTGAGGCGTCAGCCAGGAGCTCAGCGCGACCAGCCTCGCCTTGCTTTGCCGCGCGATCAGCTTGCGCGCCAGGTCGAAGGCCTCCTCTTCCGGCAGGTCGATGAAGATGGTGTCCGGATTGAAGCGCGACGCGATCGCCAGCGCGTGCTGCACGCTGTATGCCCGCTCGACTTCGTAACCGAGGAGGCGGATGCGTACCGACATGACGTCGGCGCCGAGGCGATTGTGATCCACGACTAGAACGCGCCGCGATCGAGTCAGCAGCGCGCCGGACGAGAGCTTGTCCTCAGACGGCATGTGCCCCGTTCACGAGCGTGACGAGCCGGTTAGCGAGCTCGTCGCCGCGGTCTTCCTGGACGAAATGGCCGCCCCAGATCTGCTCGTGCGGCTGGTCTTTCGCGCCGGGCACGTGCTGGATGAGCCACTTCGAAGCGCCGCCGAGGATCGGGTCGTTCTTGCCGAACACGCAGAGGAACGGCTTCTGCCATTTGCCGAGCGCGTCCCACGCCGCGCGATTCGCGGGCACGGCGGGATCGGATTCCTCGATCGGCACCAGTCGCGGGAATTTTCGAGCGGCGGCCTTGTATGACGAATCGGGGAACGGCGCGTCGTACGCCGCGATCTCCGCGGGCGAGAGCTTCACCACGCAGCCGTTGTTGACGATCTTGCCGATCGGGAACCACGGCGAGTACGTCGCGAACGCGCGCCAGAGCTTGAACGCGGTGTTCGCCGGACGTCCGGTCGGCAGGAAGCCGTTCGACACCATGATCCGCGCGAAGCGCTGCTGATTCTCCATCGCCAGCCGCAAGCCGACCAGCGAGCCCCAGTCCTGGCAGAACAGCGTGATGTCCTTCAGATCGAGCTTGTCGATGAACGCCTTCATCCACGCGACGTGGCCCGCATAGCTGTAATCGGATTGCGACGGCAGCTTGTCGGACTTGCCGAAGCCGATGAAGTCCGGCGCGATCGCACGCACGCCGGCCGCCACGAGCGGCGGGATCATCTTGCGATAGAGATAACTCCAGGTCGGCTCACCGTGCAGGAGCAGCGCAATCGGTCCATTGCGCGGCCCCTCGTCGAGGTAATGCATGCGCAGGCCGGCGACGTCGAGCCAGTTCGGCTTGAAGCCGTAGCCCGGAAGGTTCTGGAAGCGCGCGTCGGGCGTACGGAGAATGTTCTGGCTCAAGCCGCTTTCCTTCTCTTCTTGGCACTGCCGTTCAGGACGTCCTCGAGCTCATCGACCGCTTCGCCGGTGTACACCGCGAGTCGCTGAACATGCGGCAGCGACGTGCGGCATGCGGTGAAGCTCCAGTTGATGCGATCGGCGTACGACAGCACGGTGATGTTGAGCGCCTGGCCGTCGAAGATGAGCGAGACGGGATACACCGCTTCCATCTCGGCGCCGTTGAAGTAGAGCGGATTCTTCGGGCCGGGCACGTTGGAGACGACGGTGTTGAACATCGGCCGCTTGATGTTGATGCGACCGGTGAGCTGGCCGACCATGAACGGCAGCATGATCAGCGTCGTGTAATGCGTGATCGCGGCGCGCGGCATGCTTTGCAGATGCTCCTTGCCGCGCACGGTCGATTGCTTGATCACTTCGAGGCGCTCGCGCACGTCGGGAACGTCGGTCGCGAGCGACGCGAGCATCGTCGAGATCGCGTTGCCGGCGCCTTCGCCGTCATCCTTCGGGCGCACCGACACCGGCAGATTCGCGATCAGCGGCTTCTCCGGCAGCGCGTTCATCTCCGACAGATAACGGCGCAGCGCGCCGCCGCAGATCGCGAGCACGATGTCGTTCAAAGTGCAGTCACCGAGCTGCGCGAGCTTCTTGTAGCGCGCGAGGTCGTGGCTCTGCGTCGCCACGCGCCGCTGCGCGGTGACGCGCGTGTTGAGGATCGACGGCGGCGAGGTGTACGGCGCGACCAGTCCCTCCTCGCCCTTCTTCTTGCGCACGGCGCGCATGATCCGCAGCGCGCGGATCGCGCTCGGCAGCCCGCCGAACTGCTCGCGCATCTGCTCGAGCGGCGACACCGGCATGCGCTCGGCGCGCGGTACTTTGGGCACCGGTCGCGACCACGGCGGCGGCACCTCCTCGAAATTCGGGTCTTCGGACAGCGTCGACTGGATGATGCGCACCGCGGCCATGCCGTCGAGCAGCGAGTGATGCGCCTTGATGTAGAGCGCGAAGCGTCCCGCGCCGTCCTTGGTGGGCTCCAGACCCTCGATGACGTGGCATTCCCACAGCGGTTTGGTCTTGTCGAGCGCGATCGAGTGCAGGCGCGAGATCAGCACGCCGAGCTCGCGCTCGCCGCCCGGCGCCGGCAGCGCCGAGTGGCGCAGGTGGTAATCGATGTCGACGTCGCGGACGGTTTCCCATGCTGGCGCGAGCTTGGCCATCGCGCCGCGGGCGAGCCGGTAATTGAACGGCGGCGTCGACACCGGGAAGCTGCGCAGGTAGGCGACGAACTTCTGCATGAAGTCCGACGGCGCGTTCTTCGGCAGCCGGAAGATCTGCAGCCCGGCCACCTGCATCGCGGTTTCCGGCGACTCGACCAGCAGCCAGGACGCGTCCAGCATGTTGAGCCGTCGCATCGTGTTCCCCCTGTCGTTTTCCGTGCCCTAGAGGATGACAGATCGCGGCGGCCCGGGCGTATACTCGACCGCTCGTTCAATAGGCCATCGCAGGGATCCCGCCATGAACACCGCCGTCTCCCTCTTCCCGACCCAGCAAGCCAGCGCCAGCGAAGCCGAGATCAAGCGCGTCTTCGACAAGCAGCGCGGCACCATGCTGCGCCTGCGCACTTCCACGGCCGACGAGCGCATCGCCAAGATCAAGCGGCTGAAGGCCGCGGTGCTGGCACACGCCGATTCGCTCTACGAAGCGGCCGACAAGGATTTCAAGAAGCCGCCGGCGGAAGTCGACGGCACCGAGATCATGCCGGTGGTGGCCGACGCCAACGAAGTCTGCCGGCACTTGAAGAAGTGGATGAAGCCCAAGGGCGTGTGGCCGACCATGATCATGGGCGGCACGTCGAGCTGGATCCAGCACGAGCCGCTCGGCCGCACGCTGATCATCTCGCCCTGGAATTACCCGATCAATCTCACCTTCGGGCCGCTGGTCTACGCGATCGGCGCCGGCAACACCGCGATCCTGAAACCGTCCGAGATGACGCCGAACATGACGGGCTGGATGGTGAAGGTGATCCGCGAAGTCTTCTCGGAAGACGAGGTCGCAATCTTCGAAGGCGACGCATCGGTTTCGACGACGCTGCTGTCGCTGCCGTTCGATCACACCTTCTTCACCGGCTCGCCCGCGGTCGGCAAGGTCGTCATGACGGCGGCGGCGAAGCATCTCACCAAGGTGACCCTCGAGCTCGGCGGCAAGTCGCCGACGATCGTCGACGAAACCGCGAACCTCGATCTCGCCGCGCAAGTCCTCGCGTGGGGCAAGTTCGCCAACAACGGACAGACCTGTATCGCGCCCGACTACGTCTACGTGCACGCATCGGTGAAGGACGCGTTCGTGCAGAAATTCGTCGACGTGCTGAAGAAGTCCTACGGCAACACGCCCCAGGAACAGCTCAATTCACCGAACCTCGCGCGCATCGTCAACGAGCGCCACACCAAGCGCGTCGCGGCGCTGCTCACCGACGCCAAGCAGCGCGGTGCCAAGGTGATCTGCGGCGACATGGTCAGCGAGAAGGACCACTACGTCGCGCCGACGCTGATCGAGAACATCCCGGCGGAAGCGAAGATCATGGAGGAAGAGATCTTCGGGCCGCTGCTGCCGATCCTCACCTACACCGATCTCGATGCCGTCCTGAAGCACGTCAACGACAATCCCAAGCCGCTGGCGCTCTACATCTGGAGCAAGAACGAGTCGAACATCCAGAAGATCCTCAAGAACACGTCGGCGGGCGGCACCTGCATCAACCACTGCCTCGTGCACTTCCTCCACGGCAACCTGCCGTTCGGCGGCGTGAACAACTCGGGTCTCGGGTCGAGCCACGGTTACTTCGGCTTCCGCGCGTTCTCGCATGAGCGTGCGGTTCTGCGAACCAGGATCATGCTGGCGAAGATGCTGTTCCCGCCGTACACGAAGCTCACGCGCACGATGTCGCGGATCATGATGAAGCTGACCTGAGCGAGTCGCGTCAAAGAAAAAGCCCCGCGATGAGCGGGGCTTTATTTTTGCAAGGTCATTTCGAGCACATGTTCGATCGAGCGACCGTTCCACGCGTATTGAAAATGCTTGTGCTGTACATGGCGGCTCACAATGTCCGGGAAGAACGCGGCGACGCAATGCGCGCCTGACTTGCGCACGGAGCGGTACACCAAAGCATCAACATTCGCATTTCGGGCGCGCAGACCAAATTCTCGACTTGCCACATAGCTATCTGGATCATGCTCAGCGTCATACCCGACTCGGATGTCACAAGCCCGCTTCGTTGCGATCTGGACGACATAGCTGCGCATCTCGACATTGATCGGCGCTTCTTTGGTGGCCATCAAGAACCGTGCAGAGTGGTGCTTCGTCTCCTCGATTGCAGCTTCAAGCTCGCTCGCGGCATAAAGAACGCCGAACTGACCGTCCGAAAAGCGCGATTCGCGCGGATGCGTGAACGCCGCCATGATCGGTGATGTCCCAGGACCGGCGATGCGACGTGTCCGCGGTACCAGTTGCAGTTGCCCGACTTCCTCTCGCAACCGGTCATTCGTCAGAGCTTCGATCGCGAAAACTTGGTCCAAGTCCGCTGGGTCAGCGACTCGGTCGAAAAGGCCGACCGGCGGGTAGCGGCTGGGGATGACCCGGAAGCCAGGTTCAAGGCTGTACGCACTGAGCTCCGGTAGATCGGCCATCGCTAACCACCTCGTTGACCGTCCAGATATGCGCGAACGACGTAGAGATCGCTCACGTTCCCCGAGAGCATGCGATCGAGCGCTGACCGCCCCCCAAATTGAGGCGCTGTGTTTTCCTTGCGGACCCATGCATCGGCTGCTTCAGCCCGCGGCAGCAAGATCTGGAGCGCCTTGTAAATGCCGATCACATAACTGATGCGTTCGAGGACATCCCGGCTCAGGGCGCCATCCTTTTCCTTCTTCCAGTGGAAGAAGGTGGATGGAGCAGGATTGCCGAGTATCACGCGTTCTTCCTTGGGCCTAAGTCCCCAAGCTTCTGAAATCCTGAAGAACGTGCGGAGAGCGGCGCCGCCGGCCCTCTTAGGGTCTATCGCTGGAGTCGGGGCTACGAGAGCCATTGCAAACTCCTGTATTGGATAATTTATAGATAATACTCCAATACGAGATTCGGTCAACTGGGCGCCAGGCATCAAGAAAAGCCCCGGCAAGGCGGGGCTTTTTTGTCGCCCGGAAGGGCGGCCCACGGACCTCAGGCGGCTTGTCCGCGCCGCGCCGCCAAATCCACCAGCGCCGCATTGCGATCCGCCGCGAAGTCGCCTGCGATGTACGCCTTGCTGAAATGGTCCGTCTGGATCACGTCGAAGCGGACCTTGTCGAACTCGGCGGCGAGATCGGCTTCCTCGCGTGTGAGCAGGTTGCGATTCACCGCATCCTTCAGCCGCGTCGCGATGTCATCGCCGGCGAGCTCGCCCTTCGCGGCGAGCTTGAAATACTTCACGTACGCCGGCTCCGCCTTCTGCGCGAGCTCGAACGCGTTCTCGAAGCGGCCGATCGGATCGCGCGGCCCGCCGTTCTTGAACACGAGCCAGGTGATGCGATCGCGCAGCTCGCTCTCTTCCATCATCACGTCGGCGATGCGCTGGTTGAGACGATCGGAGACCGGCTTGTACGGATTGCCGAGCGGGAACACGACGAACTTGAGGAACGATCCGACCGCGCCGATCGGGAAGTTGTCGAAGAAGCCTTCGAACGCCTTGCCGATCTCGTACAGGGCGTTGTCGAGCGCCCAGCGCGCGTGCAGCGTCTCTTCCTTGCTCTTCGGGCCTTCGAGGTAGAACTTGGCGACCGCGGAAGCGATGTAGAGCTGCGAGAGAACGTCGCCG
>DASRHK010000061.1:0-14469 GCA_035650495.1 Nevskiaceae bacterium
CGAGGCGGTGACGGCAGACCTGTTCGGCAACATTCCCCAGGAGTGGCTGAAGAAGAATTTCGACAAGCTCCTCTCCGACGAGGAGAAGGCCAAGATCAAGGCGCTCGGCGGCCTCGACAAGCTGCTCGAGACCTTGAAGCAGCGACTCGAGGAGCAGAAGGGCCGGCACGAAGGCGGCAACAAATGGGTCGGCACCGGCGGCACCTCGCCGTTCGGCAACTCCGGCTTCAATCCCGAAGGCATCCGCATCGGCGGCGAGGGCGGCGGCAAGTCGGCGGTGAAGGTGTGGGAGCAGCGCGAGTATCGGAATCTGGACGATTCCGTAGAACTCGGGACCCGAAATATCAAAATCGCTTTGCGTAAATTGCGTCGCTTCGCGCGCGAGGGTGCGCCCGAAGAGCTCGACATGGACGACACCATCACCTCGACCGCGCGCAACGCCGGCTGGCTCGACATCAAGATGGTTCCGGAGCGGCACAACGCGGTGAAGGTCCTGCTGTTCCTCGACGTCGGCGGCTCGATGGATCCGCACGTGAAGGTCTGCGAGGAGCTGTTCTCCGCGTGCAAGACCGAGTTCAAGCATCTCGAGTACTTCTACTTCCACAACTTCGTCTACGAGAGCGTGTGGAAGGACAACGTGCGCCGGCACGGCGATCGCACGCCGGTGCTCGACATCCTGCACAAGTACACCCAGGACTATCGCGTCATCTTCGTCGGCGATTCGACGATGTCGCCGTACGAGATCCTGCACGCCGGCGGAAGTGTGGAGCACTGGAACGAGGAAGCCGGCGCGCTGTGGTTCAAGCGGATCATCGACGCGTTCCCGCGCCACGTCTGGCTCAACCCGGAAGGCGAGCAGCGCTGGGAGTACACGCCGTCGATCCAGATCACGCGCGAGCTGCTCGGCGAGAACCGGATGTTCCCGATGACGCTCGCGGGTCTCGATCAGGCGATCCGGCGGCTGAGCCACTAGAATCAACACCGGCGCGCATGGCGCGTCCTACTGGACCAAACGGGGAGATGACATGACCGGCATGACCGCATTGCTGCTGTTCGCCGCGTGGACGCTGATCCTGATGTTCATCTACGTGAATTACCGCGTGCTGCTGACCATGACCGGCAAGAAGCCGGCGAACTCGTGGACGCGCGGCCAGCCCAACGACGATCCGCCGTTCATCACGCGTGTCCACCATGCGCACCTGAACGCGGTCGAGAACCTGCCGGTGTTCGCGGCGATCGTGCTGGCCGCCTACGCGCTCGGCAAGAACGCGGTGGTCGACGCCGTCGGCGCCTACGTGCTGTACCTGCGGCTCGCGCAGAGCACGATCCACATGATCAGCATCAGCGCGGCCGCAGTGTTCGTGCGCGCGGTGTTCTTCACGCTGCAGGCGCTCCTGTTCCTCTACATGATCTGGGAACTGCTGCACTGATCGGAACGTTTCGATGCGCCCTGCAGTAAAACGCGCGATCCGGCGCTGGCTCCTGATCGGCATCGGCTTCGGCCTGCTGCTGGTGCTGCTCGCCAATCGCTGGGTGATCAACTCGAGCGACGCCTACATCTACGACTCCTGGTCGCTGCTGCCGGAGACCGACGTCGGCATCGTGCTCGGCACCAGCACGTTCACGCGCGAGGGCAAGCCCAATCCGCACTTCGCCGGACGCATCCGCGCCGCGGTCGAGCTCTACCAGATCGGCAAGATCAAGAAGATCATCGTGTCGGGCGCCAACCCGGACAAGACCTACAACGAGCCGCAGAAGATGCAGCAGGAGCTGGTCAAGCAGGGCGTGCCGGCCGCGGACATCCGCATGGATTACGCGGGCTTCCGCACGCTCGACTCGATCATGCGCGCGCAGGCCGTGTTCGAGCTCAATCGCGCGACGATCATCACCCAGCGCTATCACGCCTATCGCGCGGTGTTCATCGGCAAGAAGATCGGCATGAACGTGATCGCCTACGCGGCGCCCGGCGAGGAGCCGGGCTTCGACGCGCGCCTGACCGTGCGCGAGTGGCTCGCGCGCTTGCGCGTCGTGCTCGACATCTTCCTGCTGCAGACCGAGCCGAAGTTCCTCGGCGAGCCGGTGAGCGTCGAGTCGACCTAGTCCGATGGCCTCGCCGCGCGTGCTCGCGCTCTGCTGTGGCGTGCTGCTCGGCGCGTCGGCGACGCAGCTGCATCGCGCGCACGCGTCGGCTGCGGCCGAAGAAGCGCTGCCGTACGACGCGCTGCGCGTGTTCGCCGAAGCGCTCACGCGCGTGCAGACGAGCTACGTCGACGAGGTGCCGACCGGCAAGCTGATGCAAGGCGCGCTGCGCGGCATGCTCTCCGGGCTCGAGCCGCATTCGCGCTATCTCGACGCCGAAGAGTATCGCGACGTTTCTGTCGGCACCGCGGGGAAGTACGAAGGCATCGGCGTGGAAGTCGTCGACGACGACGGCGCGCTCGAAGTCATCGCGCCGCTTGCCGGCACGCCCGCCGAAGCCGCCGGCATCCGCAGCGGCGATCGCATCATCGCGGTCGACGGCGCCGCGGTTGCCGAGCTCGGCTACGACGAATCGGTGCGCCGGGTGAGCGGCGCGATCGGCACCACGGTGCGGCTCACCGTGCGGCGCGGCAAGCGCAAGCCGTTCGACCTCTCGCTCGTGCGCGAGCCGGTCAGGCTCGCGAACGTGACCTCGCGGCTGCTGCAGCCTTCGATCGGCTACCTGCGCGTCGCGAGCTTCAGCAGCGACGTTGCGGACTCGGCCCGCGCGCAGGTCGCCGAGCTGCAGAAAGCGGCGCCGCTCTCTGCGCTCGTGCTCGACCTGCGCGGCAACGCCGGCGGCGTCGTCGCGGCCGCGATCCAGCTCGCGGATGCATTCCTCGATGCAGGCACGATCGTTTCGGAGCACGGACGCATCGCGAGCGCCAATCGTCGCTCCGAGGCGAAGCCCGGCGACGTCCTCGACGGCAAGCCGCTGGTCGTTCTCGTCGACGCCGGCACCGCATCGGCGGCGGAGATCGTCGCGGGCGCGCTGCAGGACAATCGGCGCGCGCTGCTCATCGGCACGCGCACGTTCGGCAAGGGACTGGTGCAGACCATCACGCCGTTGCGCACCGGCGACGCGATGGTGCTCACCACGGCGCGTTACTACACGCCCAGTGGCCGGTCGATCCAGGCGGAAGGCATCGTTCCCGACGTCGTGCTGCCCGCTGTCCGGCGGGTCGACCCAGGCGCCGACCAGGATTACGCGCTGCTCGAGGCGATGAACGTGATCAGGGGCCTCATCGCGTTTCGCGCGCGCTGACGCCCGTCCGCTTGCGGATCAGCGCGGTCCCGTATCGGGACCGAAGCCCTCGTAGCGCACCGAGCGCGCCAGCGCCGCTGCGCGATCCTGCGGCGCCGGCTCGGCGGGCAACAGAAGGAACTCGAGCATCGACATCTCGTCGGGCGGCCGCTCCACGCCTTGCGGGTCCTGGCAACCGAGGCACGGCAGTGCGTTGGTGATCGCGCGCAGGAAGAGGAGCGGTCGATCGAGCGGGGCCACGGGTGCGACGACGGTGAGCTCTTCGAGAAACACCTGATCGTCGCTCGCGGCCGACTGCCCGTCGGCCGCAACCGCGGCGGACGTCGCCATCGCCAGCGCGGCGAGGCAGAAGAGGTTCGAGCGCATGGCGGGTTCCGGTGGCGTTGGTCGTGGCGACAGCTTCGGCCGGCGGCGGTGCTGCTGCACTGATCTGGATCAATGCCGATCGCCGGACGGCGGCGGTAACGTGCCCTCATCGCATCACCGGTTCTCGACCATGCTGCAACGACATACCCCGCCAGACCCGTCCGACATCCGCGCCGTTCACGCGGCGCTCCTGAAGAAGCGCGATGAGCTCGCAGCCACCCTTGCTCACATCGATCGGTCCGATCAGGCGCGATCGCGCGATCGCGACTGGATCGACATCACGCCGATCAAGGCACCGGAGCGGCCCGACGTCGAAGGCGTGGACCTGCGCTCGCACACCGAGCGTGAGCTGCGCCAGGTCCAGCATGCGATCGAGCGGCAGGACGCCGGCCTCTACGGCCTCTGCGAGGTTTGCGGCGGTCCCATCGATCACGGGCGCCTCGCGGCCGTCCCGGAAATGACGCATTGCAGCCGTTGCGCTGCGGAGTGGCCATCGTGAGCGCCCGGAAATTGTTGGCGGCCGCTGCGGTGCTGCTCGGCGCATGCGCCATGGCTCCGGAACAGCAGGCGCCGTCACCGCCGCCTGCGTCGCAGAAGCACAGCGGCTGGGTCGATCAGTGGCACGAGCCGCGCGGCGAGACGGAATGCAAGGAGACGTATGGCGTCAATGCGGGCGCCGCCTTCCGTCAATGCATCCACGGCTGGCACGAGCGCATCTGGGTCGAGGACATGAGAGCGCCCGGACTCCCGAAGACCCCTTGAGGGGCGGCTAGCGCAGCGCGAGCAGCACCTGCTTTGCGGCTTCGGTCGCGTCCCAGCCGAGCTCGGGCGCGATCAGCCGCGCGACGGCTTCGAGCCAATCCTTCTTCTTGCGCACGAGCAGCGCGAGCGGCATCCGGCGGCGCACGACGTCGACGAGCGAGCGCGCCATCTCTTCGCGCACGGCGTGGATCGCTTCGGCCTTGAGGAACGGCGCGTCGGGATGGATCCGCTCGCGCCAACCGCGGTTCTCGCCGAACAGCTCGAACAGTCGCGGCAGCTTGGTGCCGTGACGCAGCGCGAGCCACTGCGCCGATTCCGGATCGATGCCGCGATCGACGAGCGCGCTCACCGCCTCGGCGTGCCAGCCTTCGAACTCGTTGACCGGCGCGCCGGGCAGGGGAAGCTGGTGCGTCCGCGACGCCACCGGCTCCTTCTTGAGCGCGGCGAACACGCGATCGACGATGTCGACGGAATCGCAGCGACCGGTCGTGAACTTGCCGCCGAGCGGCATGATGAGATTGGGCTTGGGCTCCAGGATCACGAACTCGCGCGTGACCGACGACAGATCGCCGGTGTCCTCCGGCTGCAGCGAGCGAACGCCCGCGTAGCTGCCGAGGATGTCGGCCTCGGTCCATTTCAGTCCGGGCAGCCGATAGTTGACCGCATCGACCAGATAGCGCGTCTCTTCTTCGGTGACGATGCATTGCGACGGATCGGCGATCTGCATCTCGGTGGTGCCGACCAGCGTGCGGCCGTACCACGGGATGACGAAGAACACGCGCTCGTCGAGCGATGCGCCCAGCAGGAAGGCGTCGACGCAGCCCGGGATCGCGGGAAAGATCAGGTGAATGCCTTTGACGAGCTTCACCGCCGGCGCGCTCGCGCCGAGCAGATCGCGCGCCCACGGACCCGCGGCGTTGACGACGCAGCGCGCCGCGATCGCGAAGCTCTCGCCGCTCTCTTCGTCGCGCACGTTCGCGCCGGTGACTGCACCGTCGGCTTCGACCAGCGACACGGCACGCACGCGATTCGCGCAAATCGCGCCGGCGTTCTGCGCAGCATCGACGACCGTGAGCGTCATCCGCGCGTCGTCTTCCTGACAGTCGCCGTAGCGAAGGCCGCCGCGCAATCCGTCCAGCTTGAGATACGGATGCAGCTCGCTGAGACGGCGTCGGGAGAAGGATTTGTAGCGCGGCACCGGCTGCTTGCCGGTCGCGAGGAAGTCGTAGAGCGTGAGGCCCGCGAGGAGCTGCAATCGGCCGACGCGCGCGCCTTTCCACACCGGCACCAGGAAATTGAGCGGGCGCACCAGATGCGGCGCGATCTGCGAGAGCACGCGGCGCTCGCCGAGCGCGTGCCGCACGAGCTTGAACTCGTAGTTCTCGAGATAGCGCAGGCCGCCGTGGATCAGCTTCGACGAGGACGAGGACGTCGCGCTCGCCCAATCCTCGCGCTCGATCAGCGCGACCTTGAGGCCACGCTGCGCAGCGTCGCACGCGGTCCACGCGCCATAGATGCCGCCGCCGATGACGAGCAGGTCGAACGTCTGGCCCTTGAGGCCGGCGACGTCGCGATTCATCGCAGAACTGGATCCCCGCCTGCGCGGGGATGACTTGCTACGCAAGTCACTTGTAGACCTTCTCCACGTCGAAGTGACCTTTCGGCTGATGGTGAAGTTGCACGAACGAGTGCGCGATCCGCTGCGGGTCGAAATGCGTGCCGCGCTGGACGAAGCCGTAGACGGTGACGGTGGCCACGTGCACGTCGAACGCGCCGAGCTCCTGCGCGAGCGAGAAGGTGAGATTGCGCAGCGCGGCCTTGCCGAGCGACAGCGACGAATATTCCGCCGCCGGCTCGTAGGCGAAGCTGCCGCCGGTGAACAGGATGGTGCCGCGCCGCCGCGACTTCATGCCGTCGGCGACGCATTGCGCCGCGACCAGCGCGCCGACGACGTTGACGCGGAACTCGTCGATGAGCGCCGGCGTCTTGAGCTGCGTCGGCTTGCTGCGCATGCCGCTCGCCGCGTTGTAGATGAGCACTTCGCACGGTCCGAGCTCGTGCTGCGCCTTCGCGATCGCCTCGCGCACCGCGGCGTCGTCGCCGCCGTCGGCGGAGAACGCGCGTGCGCGCCGGCCGCGCTTGGAGATCTCCAGCAGGAACTCGGTGAACTTGGCGATGTTGCGCGCGACCAGCGCGATGTCGTAGCCCTCGTCCGCAAATGCGAGCGCGAGCGCCTCGCCGATGCCGGGGCCGGCGCCGATGATGATGCAGCTCTTGCCGTGCTCGGCCGCGCGCTTGGTCATGACGTACCGTGCCCGGTGAGCTCGGCATTGTCGAACTCGTCGACGCGGCAAACGGCTTCGACCAGGTCGAGCGTCTCGCCGAGCGCCTTGGCCTCGACCTCGTTGATCACGCCGCGCGTCTGCGCTTCGGCGATGCGCGCGCGCGGATGCAGCTCGCGCAGGATGCCGTCGCGCGCCGACTTCAGCACGCGACGCTCGGTGGCTTCCATCGCGACGACTTTGGCCAGCGTTGTCTCGAGCAAACCGGCCGCCTGCTTCACATCGTGCGTGCGATAGCAGGGCTCGAGCAGCCGGTCTCGCGCGATGCCGGGTTGCTGCAGGGCGGTCGCGATCTCCGCGTTGAGCGCGTCACTCGGCGGCGCCGCGCGGACGCCGAGCGGCAGCACGAGCACGCGCAGGAAGAACGCCGCGATGCGATTCGGCAGATGCCGCAGCACGCCGTCGAGATTCTGCTCAATCGAATACGCCGCGCGCGTGCACACGGCTTGCAGGAACGGCCACTCTTCGGTCGGTCGATTGTCCGACTCGAAGCGCTTGAGCGCGGCGCTGACGATGTAGAGCTGCGCGAGCACTTCACCGAGCCGCGCGGAGATCGACTCGCGGAACTTGAGCGATCCGCCGAGCAGCGCCATGCACGCGTCGGCCATCAGCGAGAGATTCGCGCTGTAGCGATTGATCATCTGGTAGCAAGGGCGCGCCGGACCGAGCGGGGCTTCCGAAAAGCTCGCGGTGAACGCGAGCACGAACGAGCGCGCGGCGCTGCAGAACACCTGTCCGATGTGCGCCCAGAAGGCAGCGTCGAATTGCGAGAGCGCCGCCGCGGGATTGGGATCGCGCACCGCTTCGATCTCGCGCAGCACGTACGGATGGCAGCGGATCGCGCCTTGCCCGAACAGGATCAAGCCGCGCGTGAGCAGATTCGCGCCTTCGACGGTGATCGCGATCGGCGAGCCTTGGAATCCGCGCGCGAGGTAGTTGCTCGGTCCGAGCATCACGCCCTTGCCGGCGTGCACGTCCATCGCGAGCTTCCACACGCGCTGCGCCATCTCCGTGCACGCGCTCTTCGCGATCGCGGAAGGCACCGACGGCTTCTCGCCGAGATCGACCGCGTTCGCGGTGAACTCGCGCGTCGCATCGGCCGCGTAGGCGAGCGTACCGATCTCGCCGAGCGCATCCTGCACGACCTCGAACGCGCCGATCGGCAAGCCGAACTGCTTGCGGATGCGCGCATACGCTCCGCTCGCACCGGCCGCGAACAGCGCGCCGCCGGTCGCGTTCGATGGCAGCGAGATCGAGCGTCCGACCGCGAGACACTCCATCAGCATGCGCCAGCCTTGTCCGGCCATCGGCGCGCCGCCGATGATGAAGTCGAGCGGCACGAACACGTCGGTGCCGCGGATCGGGCCGTTCATGAACGGATTGTCGAGGGGCAGATGGCGCTTGCCGATCTCCAGGCCCGGCGTCGCGCGCGGGATCAGCGCGCAGGTGATGCCGACGTCCTCGGTCTTGCCGAGCAGGTGCTCGGGATCGAACAGGCGGAACGCGAGCCCGGCCACGGTCGCGACGGGCGCGAGCGTGATGTAGCGCTTGTCGAACGTGAGCTTCATGCCCAGCGTCTCTTTGCCTTTCCATTGGCCGCGGCACACGACGCCCTTGTCGGGAATCGATGCGGCATCGGATCCGGCCCACGGCGAGGTGAGACCGAAGCAGGGAATCTCGTCGCCGCGCGCGAGGCGAGGCAGATAGTGATTCTTCTGATCGTCGGTGCCGTAGTGCAGGAGCAGCTCAGCGGGGCCGAGCGAATTCGGAACTGCGACGACCGACGACGCCGTGATCCCGCCTGCGCTCGACGCGACGCGCGCGAGGATCGCCGAATGCGCGGTCGCGGAGAATTCCAGCCCGCCGTAATGCCGCGGAATGATCAGTCCGAAGAACTTGTGCTGCTTCAGGAACACCCACGCTTCGGGCGGCAGATCGCGATCCTTCGACGTGATGCGCCACTCGTCGAGCATCGCGCACAGCTCGTTCACCGGGCCGTCGAGGAACGACTGTTCTTCCGGCGTGAGCCGCGTGCGCGCGATGGAGCCGAAGCGCTGCCAGTCGGGTCGACCGGAGAACAGCTCGCCTTCCCACCAGACGGTGCCGGCCTCGAGCGCGGCGCGCTCGGTGTCGGAGATCTGCGGCAGCACGCGCTTGAAGAAATCGAGCGCGGGGCGGGTCAGCCACTCCTGGCGCAGCGCGATGACGTTGAGCGGAACCGCTGCGGCGATGAAGACGAGCAGCCAGAAGAAGAACAGGCCCGCGCTGCCGCCGGAAATCCCGTAGAGCAGGATCAGCGCGCCGAGCACCGCCGTGGTCGCGCGCACGCTCGCGCGCTGGTACGCGAGCGTGAGGAGCGTGACGACGAGGACGAGGAACCAGAACACGCGTTGAGTCCGCTTCTTGTTCGCCGCTGGCAAGGGCGGCGAATTGTCGCACAGCCCGTCTAGTGCTTGCGTCTCCGCGCAAGGCCCGCGAGGCCGAGCACGACGAGCGCCGCCAGCGGCAACGCGCCGCCGAAGCGCGAGTCGGAGGTCGTCGCGGGCGTCGTGACGGGCGGCGGCGTGACCGATGTGCCGTCGCCGGTGACGTCGAGCGCGATCGGATTGCTCGCAGCGCCTTCGCCATTCGCGTTCACGGCTTTCACCGTGTAGGTGTAGTGATGCGTTCCGAGCGGCGAATGTGCGTCGGCGAGCTTGAGCTGCGGCCCGCTGGTTTCTCCTGCGAGCTCCGGCGATCCGCCATTCTCGCTGCGATAAACGCGATAGCGCTCGATCTCAGATCCGCCGGCGCCCGGCGCGCGCCAATTCAGCTGCGCGACCTTGCCGTCGCTCGATCCCGCGAGACACGCCGCACCCGGCGTCGCGCTCGGCGACGGATCGTGCATCGCGAACAGGGGACGTCCGCCGATCTGCCGCGCCACCACCGCCTTCGCCGAGAACGTGTTCGGCGCAGCTTGCACGCAATCGTCGATGCAGCCGTCGGCGTAGCCGAAGATCACGCGTCCGTTCTCATCAAGCGTGATCTCGTTGAAGTCGAGCAGATTGCGATTGCCGCCGCTGCAGGCGATGCCGGAAAGGCAGATGCCGCCTTCGCGCTGCACCGGATCGTTCGGCGACAGGTTCACGACCTGCCAGGTCTGGCCGCCGTCGTAAGTCGTCGCGAGATACGGATACCAGATGCCGGGGAAGTCGCCGGCCTCGCGATCGCCCGGCTCGCTCGTGCCGATGAACGCGCACGATGCGCGGTCCGGATCGCCCGCGATCACTTCGGGGAATACCGCGTTCTTCACGCCGGCGAGCAGGCCGACATCCTGGGACTGCGACCAGGTCGCGCCCTTGTCGCGCGTCACCGCGACTTTGAGATGTCCGTCCTCGTCGGCGTAGCAGAAGTAGCCGCTGCCGTCGGATGCGAGTGCGAGCTCCGGATCGGAGAGGCCTTCGGTGCTGTCGGGCACGATCTGCGAATGCCAGGTCTGTCCGTTGTCTTCCGACAGCGTGATGCCTTGATGGTGATCGCAGGAGCGCGCGGGCACGTAGACGGTGCCGTCGTTGGCGACGCGCACGTGACCGTGGATGCCGGAGCAGCGCTCGCCGACGCCGCCCTGGAAGATCTGCACGCTCGGCCCGAACGTGAGTCCGCCGTCGTCGCTGCGCGAGCAGAACGCGGGATTGCCGGCTTGCGAACAGTAGTAGACCGCGCTCGGGAACGACGCGAGCGACGGCGCAGGCTCGTGGAACGGACCTGCACCGACGGTCTGATGATCGTAGCCGCTGTCCGGCAGCGCGATCTGTCCGGGCAGCCAGGAATCGCCGTCGTCGTCGGAGTAACCGAACAGGCTGTTGGAGCCGGTGTCGGCCGGCGAGGAGATCACGAACGGCAGCGATGCGTTCAGCTGCGACACGAAGGTGCGGCCGGTCGACTGATCGGTGAACAGGATCGGATCGAGCGAGGTGATCTCGGTGTAGAGCCCGCTCACGTCTTCCCACTGCGCATCGCAGACTTCCGGCATCGGCTGCGCAAGCTTCTCCGGGAACGTGATGCGCAGCGTCTGCAATCCCGCGAGGAGCATCGCGTGCCCGGTCGCCGGGTTGTAGCCGACCGACGGCTCGCCGGAATCGTCGCCGAGACCTTGCGGCGACGGATGCACGGCGTACTGCGGCAGGAGTCCCGCGGCTTCCGGCGGAACCGGCGCGTCGACGGGCGTCGGCAGCGTGATCAGATCGATCGACACCGTCGTCGGGCCGCCGCCGTGGACGTCGTAGGGATAGATCTGGACCGTGTACGTGCCGGGCGCGACCGCGAGATCGGCAAGTTCCGGGTCGGCGGTCGACGCGGCCTGACCGTTGCTGACCTCGTTGCCGTCCGCGTCGAACACGTAGAGGTCGATGTCCTCGCTGTGATCGGGCCAGGTCATCGCGAAGTGGATGCGATCGCGCGGATGCGACGTCGCGTAATCGACGGGCACGTCGACGGTGAGCGCGTAGGTGTCGCAGCGGAAGATCGCATCGGGCGAGCAGGTGCTGCCGGTCGGAAGCTGATACGAGTTGTTCGTCAGCGTGAACGGCCCGGCCGTGAAGCTCAGCGACGGCGACGTCGTCGACAGCGTGCCGCTGCCGACCTCACCCGCGTGCGCCGCGCTCGCAAAAGAAAGAAGGACTGCAGCGCCGATCGGCGCGATGGCGAAAGACTTCATGGACGGCCCCCGTTCGAGCGGAAAGCTTATCGCACCTTCCGCATCCCCTGGCCGAAGCGATTGGCCTCCGCTTGCGAGCCGAATCCATGCATGACGGCGGCGAATCCGCCCGCGGCGGTGGCGATCTCGGCGGCGTAACCGCGGTCGGAAAGGCGGCGGACTTCGGAGAGCGCCTGCTCGCGCGTCAGCGCGGTCGCGACGGTCACCGAATAAGTGCCAGTCGCGTACATCGCGATGCCGTCGGCATCGAGCTCGGTTTGGGCGGCCCAGCCAGCGACCGTCTTGGCCGGCGCGGGCTTCACCGGCTCGGGCGCCTTCCCGTGTGGCACCACGAAGAACGTGCCGGCCTCATCCATCTTCTGCGGCGCATCGCCCGCGCGCGCGACTTCGATGTGTCCTTCGAGCAGCGCGATCAGGTCCTGCGCGCGATCCGACTTGCCCCAGATGTCGGTGCCGCGGATGCCGGCGGTGGCGACGCCGATGGTGACGTCGACCTCGCGCGCCTTCGGCTTGCCGAGCGCACGCGTGGTGAATCGGAACGCGCCGGCGAGCACTTTCAGCGCGGCTTTGAAGACTTGCGATTCTTGCTGTGGGTCGCCCTTCAGGGCGACGCTTTCCAGCATCGGCACCACGAAATCCGCGCTCTCGCCGAGCTTGACGATGCTGTCTTCCGCGAGCTCGATGTGCACGCGCGCACCGGCGCCAGTCGTGAGGTGATCGCCAGCGACGATGACTTCGCCGGCGGCGAGCGCATGCTTGTGACCGTTCGTCTCGATCCACGCCGGCGGCTGCACCGCCGTCGCGGTCGCAAGCGCGGATGCCGCGAAGCCCGGCGCGGCGAACAGCGCCGCGATCAGCGTGACGAGAATGCGCATGCCGCGAATACGGCCCCCGTGCCGGATCGGATGCGTTCTAGAAATTAGGGGTCGACTTCGCCGAGTTGAAGCGCTGGATGCTTTCGAGGATCACGCGCTTCGCATCCTTCGGCCCGTCCCAGCCTTCGATCTTCACCCACTTGCCCTTCTCGAGGTCCTTGTAGTGCTCGAAGAAGTGCGCGATCTGGTCGAGCACGGGCGGCGGCATCTGTCGCACGGTCTCGACGTCCTTGTAGAGCGGTGTGACCTTGTTGCTCGGCACCACGAGCAGCTTCTCGTCGGCGCCGGCTTCGTCTTTCATCATCAGCATGCCGATCGGCCGGCAGTTGATCACGCTGCCCGGGATCAATCGCACCGGCATGACGACCAGCGCGTCGAGCGGATCGCCGTCGCCGCACAGCGTGTGCGGCACGTAGCCGTAGTTGCAGGGATAGCGCATCGCAGTGGTGAGCATGCGGTCGACGAAGATGGCGCCGCTCTTCTTGTCGACTTCGTACTTGACCGGCTCGGAATCGAGCGGGATCTCGATGATGACGTTGACGTCGTTGGGGACGTCCTTGCCGGTCTTGACCTTCTCGAAGCTCATCTGGGGCTCCCGTCGCGAGGCCCGCAGAGATTACATCAGTCGTTTGCGGCGCTCGATCGGCCGTTGCGCTCGAACATCAGCATGCGATGCACGGCGCGCCCGCGGCGCAGGAAGTAGTAGGTCAGGAAGCTGAAGAGCAGGAACTGTCCGGACATCAGCACGACGCCGATCCACAGCCGGCTCGCCTGCGGACCCGGCTCGGCGCCGACGACGCTCGCGACCGTGAAGACGTTGGAGATGAGCCCGAGCTGCATGACGAGGTCGTAGCCGGTCTCGAACACCTTGAACAGGAACGCAACGCCGATCAGCCGCACCCAGATCCACGCCATGCCGGACTTGGTCGCCGCCGGCTTCTCGCGCGGCTGCACGTCGGGCGGTGCGATCGGGGACTCGCCCACGAAGTCGCCTGGGCCCGCGATCAACGTGTGCCGCTTGGAGACAAGAGTGCGCATTCACTAATGCGACCCGCTGTCATCGGGATCGTTCAAAAAAGAAAGGCGCCCGAAAGCGCCTTTCCTTGCATCGTCATTCCCGCGGAGGCGGGAATCCAGTTCTCAATGCAGCAACGGCACCAGGAGCAGCGCCACGATGTTGATGATCTTGATCAGCGGATTGATCGCCGGACCGGCCGTGTCCTTGTACGGATCGCCGACCGTGTCGCCCGTGACCGCGGCCTTGTGCGTCTCGGAGCCCTTGCCGCCGAAGTGACCGTCCTCGATGTACTTCTTCGCGTTGTCCCACGCGCCGCCGCCGGTGGTCATCGAGATCGCGACGAAGAGACCCGTGACGATGGTGCCGATCAGCACGCCGCCGAGCGCCTTGGCGCCGAGGATGAGACCGACGAGCACCGGAACCAGGATCGGCAGCAGCGACGGGATGATCATCTCCTTGATCGCGGCCTTGGTCAGCATGTCGACCGCGGTGCCATACTCCGGCTTGGCGGTGCCTTCCATGATGCCCTTGATCTCCTTGAACTGGCGGCGAACCTCGATCACCACCGAGCCGGCGGCGCGTCCGACCGCCATCATGCCGAGCGCGCCGAACAGGAACGGCAGCGCGCCGCCGACGAACAGGCCGATCACGACGTACGGGTTGTTGAGCTGGAAGGAGATCGTGTCCGCGAGGTTCGGGAAGTAGTGCTTCAGGTCCTCGGTATAGGCCGCGAACAGCACCAGGGCGGCGAGCGCCGCCGAGCCGATCGCATAGCCCTTGGTCACCGCCTTGGTGGTGTTGCCGACCGCGTCGAGCGCGTCGGTCACCTTGCGGACTTCCGGCGGCAGGCCCGACATCTCGGCGATGCCACCGGCATTGTCGGTGACCGGGCCGTAGGCGTCGAGCGCCACCACGATGCCGGCCAGCGAGAGCATCGCGGTCGCAGAAATCGCGATGCCGTAGAGGCCGGCCAGATTATAGGCGCAGACGATGGCCGCGCAGATCACGATCACCGGCAGGGCGGTCGCTTCCATCGAGACCGCGAGACCCTGGATGATGTTGGTGCCGTGGCCGGTGGTCGACGCCAGGGCGATGCTGCGCACCGGACGATAGGCCGTCGAGGTGTA
>DASRHK010000062.1:0-36539 GCA_035650495.1 Nevskiaceae bacterium
AAATTCTCGAGCACGGACGCTCTTCCAGCACAGGGGTCCACGCTCATGTCCGCGACATTCTCATCGCCCGGCCGGGTTCTCGGCTGGGTCGCCAGGCGTTTTTCCGCTGTTCTTCTCTTGGTCCTCGCACCGTCGCTCGCGATGGCCGCGCTCACGTCGACGACGTGGGTGCCAACCAAGACGCAGGCGATGAAAGCGCCCACCGGCGCAGTGCAGGTCGGTGCGCTCGCCGACGCGACGCCGATGCGCCTGCTGGTGGCGCTGCAGATCAACAATCGCGCGCAGCTCGAGGCGCTCGCGCGCAACGTCAACACGCCGGGCAATCCCGCGTTCGGGAATTACCTGAAGGTCGGCCAGTTCATCGACCTCTACGCGCCGACCGCGCTGCAGGTGCAGGCCGTGTCGAGCTATCTCACGAGCCAGGGCTTCACCAACCTGACCGTCTCGCCGAACCGCCTGCAGATCGTCGCCGACGGCACGGCCGCGCAGGCGCGTCGGGCCTTCAACACGCAGCTCGTCCAGTATCGCGACAACACGGGCAAGCTCATCTACGTCAACACGCAGCCGGCGATGGTGCCGGCCAATCTCG
Organism: Nevskiaceae bacterium; assembly: GCA_035650495.1. Classification (GTDB taxonomy): domain Bacteria; phylum Pseudomonadota; class Gammaproteobacteria; order Nevskiales; family Nevskiaceae; genus DASRHK01. The sequence goes on from DASRHK010000062.1 coordinate 590, forward strand.
GCGGCCTCGTCATCGCGGTGCTCGGCCTGCAGAGCGCGTATCACCCGCAGCTCCTGCAGCAGTCGACGCCGCAGCCGGTCGTGCCGGTGCAGGACGCGGTGAATTGCGCGATCGACGGTCCCGGCATCGTCGCGGTCGCGATCCCGCCGCTGCCGCTCAACTGCTTCAACTGGGCGCAGACGCAGAAGATCTACAACGCCGCCGGCGTCGGTGACGCGGGCAGCTCGGGCGCGGCTCCGGTGAACATCGGCATCTTCACGACCAATCACCTGAAGCCCGTGCTCGACGATTTCGACGCGGCCTATCACGGCTCGAGCCAGTTCACCGGCCCGAACGCGCCGAAGCTCGGCATCAGCTGGGCACCGCCGCGCCTGATCCCGGTTTACAGCGACGCGAATTTCGCGAATTACGCCGACGACGCGACCGCGCTCGGCGAGTTCGACATGGACACGCAGACCTCGACGGGTCTGGCAGCGACTGCAGTCAGCAATCTCGTCATCTTCAACGCTTCTGCGCTCGCGGACACCGCGGGCTTGTTCACCGAGTTCGCCAACTTCGTCTCGATGACCGGCGTCGACGCCAATGGCAAGCCGGTGTTCGGCGGCAACGCGCCGCCGTTCGTGACGGCGGCGAGCGGATCGTTTGGCGGCTGCGACGCGCTCTGGGCGCTCGACGGCGAGATGGTCACGGCCGATAACCATTTCCTTCAGGGCGCGGCGCAGGGCCAGACCGTGTTCTTCTCCACCGGCGACGTCGGCGCTGCTTGCAGCGGCCCGGTGAACGGCGTTCCGGATGAAGGCGTCGTCGGCGGCGCCGAATATCCCGCGAGCTCGCCGTGGGCGATCGCGGTCGGCGGCACCACGCTCTTCGCGCAGGACGATCCGAACGATCCTTCGCTCTACGACTACGACTTCGAGATCACCTGGGAAGCCACCGGCGGCGGTGTCTCGTTCTTCGAGCCGGTCCAGCCGTGGCAGGCGCCGTTCCTGGTGCCGGCCCTGCCGTCGCAAGTCGGCGGCGGTCGCGGCCTGCCGGACATCTCGATGGATGCCGATCTCGGCTTCTCGGGCATCGAATACGTGAGCGGTTCGGCGCTCTCCGAAGGCGGCGGCACGAGCTTGTCGTCGCCGCTCGCGCTCGGCGCGTGGGCGCGCATCGTGTCCGCGCACGGCATCAATCCCGCGACCGGTGCGCATGTGCTCGGATTTGCGGCGCCGTCGCTCTACGCGCTCGGCACGCCGGCGAATCCGGCCGCGCAGCAGCTCGGCTCCGTCGCCGGCTTCCACGACATCATCATCGGCAACAACGGTCTCTACTCCGCGACGCCAGGCTACGACTACACGACCGGCCTCGGCAGCTTCGACATCGCGGCAGTGAACGCGCTGATCTCGCCGGTGCCGTTCACGGGCGGCGGCATCACCGTGCTGCCTTCGCGCACGGACGCGTGCCTCGTCAATGGCGGCTACAAGGTTGCGGGTGCGGGCGCGCTGAGCAGCGGGCAGAACACGCCCCTCGACGTGAAGGCCGTCTACATCGCCGAGCCGTTCGAAGCCGCGCACACAGCCGATGGCGGACGCATCCGCATCTCGCTCGACCTCGGCAGCATGGGGCCGAGCGTCGGCGGATCGCCGACGTTCGTGCCGAACGCGTCGTACTACGTCTACTTCACGATGGGCGACGGCCAGAATCACTTCGTCGGCTACAACGTCACGCAGCAGGCGATCACGCTGCCGCTATTCGGCACGCTCGGCGGCGGCAGCAAGTTTTTCTACGGCCACCAGTTCGTCAGCAACGGCGGCAACACGCTCGACATCATCACCGACGGCGACGCCGACGCCGACAGCTACATCGACACGGCGCACAACCGCATTGTGTGGCTCGTGAAGAAGCGCAGCGTGTTCCAGGTCGACGTCAACGGCAATCCGACCAACACCACGCTCGCGAACCTGCAGAAGCTCACCGCGGTGTACGGCGAGTCTGACGAGACCGTCGGCGTCGACGGCGCGGGCCTCGTGAATCCGCTCATCGACACGCTGCAGGGCACCTACGAGGAGAACGGCAACACGTTCTGCTCGCAGGCGCCGAAGGTTGCGCTCTCGGCCGATCACACGACCGTGACGCCGCCGGCTGCGGTCACGTTCACCGCGACGCCGGACTTTGCATTCCCGGCCGATCCGGGCGCGTCGATCGTGGGCTACACGTTCGATCCGGGTGACGGCTCGACGCCGATGACCACGAGCGTTTCGCCGACGACCGGCGCGATCTCGTTCGCCTATGCGTATGCGAGCGTCGCTGCGACGACGGTGCGCCATGCGACGGTGACGCTGACGGATAGCAACGGTCATCGCAGCGGTCTCGCGATCGCCAACATCACGGTCCTCGGCGGCGGCTCGGGCGGCGGCACCAACGTCGCGCCGGCGTGGACGTCGCAGTCGCCCGCCAACGGCACGCGATACGACTTGAGCGCGCTGGTGCCGTTCAGCGTCGCGCTGCAGGCGTCCGATGCGAACGGCGGCGACGTCGTCCACATCGGCGCGGTGACGCTCCCGGCCGGCGCGTCGCTGGCATCGTCGCCGGGCAATCCGGCGAGCGCGACGTTCAGCTGGACGCCGACGATCGCCGGCGATTACGTGGTGCAGTTCACCGCGACCGACAGCCGCAGCCCGGCGCTCAGCGCCGCGGCGCGCTCGATCGTGCTGCACGTCGCCAGTCGCGCGACGTCGATCAGCGCGAAGCCCGCGATCCTCGACGAATCGGCGGCGACGGTGCGCTTGAAGATGAAAGCAGTGCTCACGGCGACGAGCCCGTCGCAGGCGATCTCCGGCAAGGTGCTGACGTTCACCGCGCCGAACGGCGCGTTCCTCTGCCAGGCGGTCACCGATGGCACGGGCACGGCGACGTGCGGCGCGCCGGACACCTACGTGCGCACCGCGGTCAATCGCGGCTACGTGGCGAAGTTCACGGGCGACTCGGCCTTCGCGGCGGCGAGCGGAAGCGGCCTCCTGATCCACTGATGCACCGAGCCGGCCGTCCGCTTGACGCCCAAGCGGACGGCCGCTCTAATACGCGGCCCAACAAGGGCCGGGTAGCTCAGTTGGTAGAGCAGGGGATTGAAAATCCCCGTGTCGGCGGTTCAATTCCGTCCCCGGCCACCATCTTTCTCTGTTGCGGCTCGTGCGGTTGACCCGCTCGTCCCCGGATGCTACATTTGTTGCACTTCGCATCGGCTCGAGCAACGTCATGCCTACAGCCCCTCTTCGTAAGGCCGGCGGGTCGGTGACCGTCACGGTTCCACCGATTTACCTGAAGGAGAACGGCCTCTCCGTGGGCTCGGTCGTCAACCTGGAAGTCAAAGGCGAGCGGCTCACCATCTCGCCCGCCCGCAAGCGGGTCACTCTCGCGGACATCATTTCGGCGGCACCCAAGAACGCCGCCTCGATGCGTGCACCAGGCTGGGACGAACTGAAGCAGGCCGGTAAGGAAGAATGACGCCGGACGCTGGCGATATTCTTCACCTGTCGGTCGACCCGGCCAGCGGCCGGGAAATGAAGGGCGATCATTACTGCGTCGTCCTGACACCCAAGGCGTTCAACAGCAAATTTGGCTCGGCGTGGACGTGTCCGGTCACGACCGGCAGGCAGGAAATCGCGCGCGGCCTCACTGCCGTCACCCTGATGGGCACCGGCAGCAAGGTCTCGGGCATCGCGCTGTGCCACCAGATCAAGGCTCTTGACTGGTCCGCCCGTCGCGCCACCCTCGCCGATCGAATCAAAGGTGCCGCGCTCACGGAGATTCTCGACATCTGCAGCGCGATCATCGATCCGGAGAGGCGCTGACGTGATGTCCTCACGGCACGCGCTCCGCGCTCGACAGTCTTAAAATCACGGTAAACGTTCGGGCGGAGTCGCAGTGGAGACGCAGTTCGCCGGTGTCCTGACAGAAGGCACGCGGCTTCAGGAGTACGCGATCGACCGCGTGCTGGGCCGGCCCGGCGGGTTCGGCATCACCTATCTCGCGACCGACACGCACCTCGGCAAGCACGTCGCGATCAAGGAATTCCTGCCGGCCAATCTCGTGGTCCGCAGCGAGAACGCTTCCGTCACCGTCCGCACCAGCGACGATCGTCTCGTCTTCGACTGGGGATTGAAGTCGTTCCTCAACGAGGCGCGCGTGCTCGCGCGGTTCAATCATCCGAATCTGGTGCAGGTGTATCGCTTCTTCGAGGCGAACGGCACCGCCTACATCGTGATGGAGTACATCGAGGGCGAGACGCTCTCCGATCTGCTCAAGCGCGAAGGCACGCTCGACGAGCAGCGCGTGCAGGGCATCCTGATGCCGATCCTCGACGGCCTCGCCGCGGTCCACGAAGCGAGCATCCTGCACCGCGACGTGAAGCCCGAGAACATCATCATCCGGCCGAATGGCCAGCCCGTCCTGATCGACTTCGGCTCCGCGCGCAACGAGCTCGGCAGCAAGACGCTCGACGTCACCAGCATCCTCACGCCCGGCTATTCGCCGATCGAGCAGTACTCGGCCGAGTCGACCAATCAAGGCCCGTGGACCGACGTCTACGCGCTCGGCGCGGTGGCGTATCGCATGATCAGCGGCAAGCGTCCGCCCGATGCGGTCGATCGCGTCACCAGCGATCGCCTCGTGCCCGCCGTGCAGGAAGGCTTCCGCAAGTACTCGCCGAATTTCCTCGCCGCGATCGATTGGGCGCTGAGCGTCGATCCGGAGATCCGGCCGCGCAGCGTCACCGACTGGAAAGAGTCGCTGCTCGAGACGCTCGACGACTACATGGTCGACGACGCCGAGGAAGAGCCGATCACCGCGGCGCCGGAGATCGCGCAGCGGCCGGCGCCGGTCGCCGCCGCGCCGATCGTCGACGAGCCCCGCTCACAGCGCGTCGAGAGCCCGGCGCCGACGCGGATGTGGCTGTACTGGATCCCGATGGCGATCGTGCTGTGCGTCGTCGCCTTCGTGATCTTCGGCCATCCGTCGAGCGCGCCGCGTTCGACGCCGACGGTGAATGCGCTGCCGGCGCCCGCACCGCAGCCCGCTTCGCTCGAGACGCCAGCGGCGGTTCCAAGCCCGCCGCCTGCGCCCGTTGCCGATCCGCAGATCCAGGCGCTGATCGGCAAGCTCACCGGCGACTGGTCCAGCACGCGCGAATTCCTGGCGACGACGCCGGGGACGCTGTGCGTCGTGCAGGTGAAGCGAAGCTGGACCTTCACGTTCACCGGCGCATCGGCGGACGGCGCGTCGGTGGTCGGCAACTACGCGACGACCGTTGAAGCCAGCGGCGGCGGCACGCGCAAGGGCTGCGACAAGTTCACGAGCAGCGCGCATGTCGGGGGTGATGTCGTCGCCCAGCCACAGTCCGACACCAAGGGCGTGAAGGTCGAGATGATCGGTGCGAAGTGCTCGGGCGACTGCAACGCCATCCCGGGCGTGTTCGATCCGAACCTGATCACGCACGAGGTGAAGCTGGCGCCGAACCGGTCGTTCGAGACGCTGCGCTTCACCGACAACGACATCGAGTTCGCGCTCAAGCGATCCAGGACGCCGCGCACGCAATAGTTAGAATGGGCGCCCGAGGAGGGAGCCCATGCTCACGAAGAAGATCTGCCTGATCGCGTCGATCGCCGTGTTCGCGGCGGGCTGCGCGCACACCGAGAAGAAGGCACCCGCGGCCGCACCGGCCGCGAAGGAAGCCAGGGAAGCGCCGAAGCCGTCGCTCGAGACCTTCGAGAAGACAATCGAGGCGGTGACCACGAGCGTGGACGCCTGGGCCGCAGCCTGGAGCGCGCGCGACGTACCCAAGTACCTCGCGGCCTACGCGCCCGACTTCACGCCCGAGCACGGCTCGCGCGACGCGTGGGAGAAGCAGCGTCGCGAGCGGCTCGGCAAGAAGGGTCAGATCAAGGTGACGGTCAGCGGGCTGCAGGTGAAGTCGGCGTCGACCGGCCGCGCCACCGCGACGTTCGTGCAGTCGTACGAATCGAAGAGCCTGTCGGAGACGTCGAAGAAAGTCCTCGAATTCCGCGAGACCAATGGCCGCTGGCTGATCACGCGCGAGTACACGCGACAGCAGTAGCGATCAGCCCTGCGCGGGACCGTCGTCCTTCTTCGGCACGTAGCCGGTCTGCGCGAGCTCGCCGCCGAAGAAGAATTTCTCCATCTCGTCGACCAGGAACTTGCGCGACTTCGGATCGGCGAGCGCGAGGCGGTATTCGTTGATCAAGCGCGTCTGATGCGCGATCCAGTCCTGCCACGCCTGCTTGCTGACCTGCTCGAAGATGCGCTGCCCGACCGGCCCCGGATAGGGCGGACGCTCGAGGCCTTCGGCGTCGATGCCGAGCTTGATGCAGTGGATCATTCGCGGCATGTGAGTCCTGCGAGGAGTTTCTTCACGGGCGACGGCAATCCCAGCGCGTCGAATTGATCGATTCTAGTCCACGCGCGCTGTGAATCTGCTTTTCGTGGATCGGCCTTCAGGCCGACGCGCATCGGAGTGATCTCCAGCTCGAAGTGCGTGAACGCATGCCGCAGCGACGGCAGCGGCTGCGCGTCCTTCGCGCTGACGCGCAACGCGTCGCGACAGTACTCGCGCCAGTCGCCATCGCACATCGGCAGGCACCACAGGCCGCCCCAGATGCCGGCGGGCGGGCGGCGCTCGAGCAGGATCGCGCCGTCGCGGTTCTCGATCACGAGCATCTGCGCCTTGCGCAGCGGTCGCGCGCGCTTCGGGCGCGGCGCGGGGATTTCGGACTGACGGTCCGTCGCGAAGGCGACGCAGTCGGCGCGCACCGGACATTCGTCGCAACGCGGCGCGCGCGGCAGACAGATCTGCGCGCCGAGATCCATGGTCGCCTGCGTGTAGTCGGGCAGGCGTGCGCGCGGCAGCAATCGCTCGGCGATCTCCCAGAGTTCTGCTTGCACCTTCGGATCGCCCGGCCAGCCCGCGATGCCGGCGTGCCGCGCGAGGACGCGGCGCACATTGCCGTCGAGGATCGCGTGCCGCTGCCCGAATGCTTGCGCGAGGATCGCGCCGGCGGTGGAGCGACCGATGCCGGGCAGCGCCGCGACTTGGTCGACGTCGCTCGGGAATTTTCCGCCGTGCGTATCGACGATCGTCCGCGCGGCCTTCAGCAGATTGCGAGCGCGAGCGTAGTAGCCGAGGCCCGCCCAGAGGTGCATCACGTCGTCGTCGTTCGCGGCGGCGAGGGCAGCGATGTCCGGAAAGCGCGCGACGAAGCGCTCGAAGTAGGGAATCACCGCCGCAACCTGCGTCTGCTGCAGCATCACTTCGGAAAGCCAGACGCGATATGGCGTGCGCGGATGTTGCCAGGGCAGATCGTGGCGTCCGTGGCGATCGAACCAGCGCAGCAGCCGCGCGGCGAAGCTCTTCTTCACGGAGTCTTCGGCGGCGCCTGCGGCTGTTGCTGCTGCGGCGCCGGTTGCGGCTTCGGCTGCTCCGGGGGCGGCATGTTCTTGTTGAGCGAGCGCTTCAGGATGTCGCCGAGCGCGCCGCCGAGCTTGTCGCTGTGCCGGTCGATCTGCTTCTGCAGCTCCTGATTGAGCTTCTGTCCCGCTTTCTGCTTCAGCGCTTCCTGGATGTCGATCGTGTACTTCGGATCGTTGAAGCTGCCGGTGACGCGGATCGGGATGGTCAGGCCTTTGAGCTGATCGAGACCTTTCGCGCCGCCGGCGCCTTCGGTCGTTTCGACGATGGTCGGCTTGATCAGGTAATTGATCTGCTCGTTGCCGATGTCGATGGAGCCTTCGCCGCTGAAGCGGAAGCCCGGATTCGCGGCGGAGAGCGTGTCGGTGGTCAGCACGCCGTTGACGATCCTGCCGTGGCCTTTCAATTCGGCGAAGTCGGTCGACTCGCCCTGATCCGCGGCGGCATTCAGCACCTGCCCTTGCATCAGCGACTGCGCCTGCCGCAGGAGCTTGCCGACGTTGATGCCGCGCACCTGGCCGTGCGCGAGATTGAAGCCGATCTCGCCGTCGAGCGCCTTGCGCACGTCGCCGACGGTGCGGCCCGCGCTGCTGATGTCGAAGTTGAGATCGCCGGTGCCGGTCAGATACTCCTTGCCGAGCATGTCCTTCAGCAGCGGCCCCATGTTGATGTTGGCGATCGACGCTTTCGACGCGATGCGCGGCGGATCGGAGGGCGTGAGCTCGGAGTGGCTCTCCAGCGTGCCGCCGTAGAGCTTCGCGGTGATCGCGTCGGTCTTCGGCTTGCCCTTCGCGAGCGCGATCTTCATCGCGGCGTCGGTGAGCCTCAAGCCGTCGAGCTTGAGCGAGCCGATGTCGAGAGAGCCGGCTGCGTTGATGCCGTCGAGCGATTTCGCCGGGATCTCGGTCTGGTTGAAGCTCGCCTTCGCCTCGGGCGATTCCGCTTCCTTGCTGCCCTTCTCGGGTTTCTTCGCGAGATAGCGATCGGCGTCGATGCCGTCGAGCTTGAGCGCGAACTCGAGTGCCGAGGTCTCGAAGTCGCGCACGTCGATGCGACCCGTGAGGTTGCTTTGATCGAGCTTGATGCGCACGTCGGAGAGCGACGCGCTCTTGCTCGTCGCGTTGAGATTGGCATCGAAGCTCGCCGACTTGAGCGCGCTGCCATCGGCCGGATCGGGAATCTTGATCTTCATCGCGTCGAGCACGCTGCGCGGATTGAACTCGGCGACGTGCAGCGTGCCGGTGTATGTCGCGTTGTCGCCGTTCATGTTCTTGCCGTCGATCGACGTGGTGAGCGTCAAGCCCGCGATCTGCAGCTTCACGTCGCCGAACTTCATCGTGCCCTTGGCCTGATCGAGATCGAGGTCGCCGGTGAGCGCGATGTTCTGCTTGCCGGCGGGCACGGCCTGCCCGGACGCGTCGACGTCGAGCTTCAGGTTCTTCATCTGGTAGTGCTTGGCGTCGGTATCCGCGTCGAGCGTCGCGCCGAGCTTCAGATCCGCGGTCATCGCGGGATCGGTCGAGGTGAGCAGGAGCTTGCCGTTGACGTCGACCGCCTTGCCCGGCGTGAGGCTGCCGGTCTTGAAGTTGAGCTGATCGATCTTGTAGCTCTTCTTCGCCTGCGCGTCGGTGTACGACAGCGACGCGTCCTTGATCTGCAGCCCGGCGATCTCGAGCTTGCCCGTCGGCGAGCTCGACTCGGTCACCGGATGCTCGGGCGCCGGCGTCTCCTTGCTCTTGCCGAGGTCCTCCCAGTTGCTGTGACCTTTCGCGTCCTTCGCGAGATTGAGCTTGAGACCCTCGAGCGTGATCGTGCTCGCCTTGATCTCGCGATGCAGGAGCAGCGGCAACAGCTGCACGCTGACCTGCGCCTGGCCGATCTCGGCGAACGGCTCGGGCCCGAATCCGGGCGCGTTGCCGAGCTTCACCTGGCTCACGTTCACGCCGAGCCACGGGAAGAAGCGCAGCTTGATGTCGCCGCTGATGGTGAGCTCGCGGCCGGTCTCGCTCTTGGCTTCCGCGGAGATCTTGCCGCGGAAGGCGTTGGGGTCGAAGAACATCGCGAGCGCGATCGACGCGACGATCACGAGCGCGAGGAACGCGCCGATCACGATGAGAAGGATCTTGAGAGGCTTCGCCATGGCTTTTGTTCGAGGGGTGTCCTGCGCGAATGCGCGGGTAGTATACGGACCCCTCGGCCCCTCAAAGATTCAGTGCCGGCGACGCACCGCCAGCCCGAGCAGCGGCAGCAGGAGCCACAAGCCCAGCGCGCCACCGCCGCCGCCCTCTCCCGAGTCCGAAGGCTTGCCTTCGAACACCGTCTGATGCGGAACTTCGTTCGGCGAGTTGACGACCGGCAGCGGGAACAACGCCGAGCTCATGATGTAGCCGCAGCTCGCGAAGGTGTCGTGGATCATCTGCTGCTCGGATGCGCTGTATTGCAGATCCTGCGCCGCCTGGTAGACCGCGTTGGCTGCGTCGACTTGCGTGGCAAGCACGCCGGTCATCGCGAGGCCTTCGAGCGCCGCGGTATCCGTTTTCTCGGGTCCGATCTGATCGAAGATCTTCATCAGGCACGTCGACCAGATCTGTCCGCTCGTGTGCTGCTCGCCGAGGCCGAGCGGCCAGCCGAGCTTGTAATCGACCGTGCGTCCCGACCAGCACTCGTTGTGGCCGTCCCAGCTGTAGACCCAGTTGTATTCCGGCTCGCCGGGCTGCCACTGATTGAGGCGCCGGCTGTACGACACGGCCCAGTAGTCGCCGAAGCCTTCGGACAACCCGTCGATCTCGTTGGAGAGTCCGCCGTGCGTCACCCAATCGTGCAGGCCGTGGCCGAGCTCGTGGCGGATCACGTCGGCGTCTTCGTCGTCGTCGACGCAGCCTTCGCCGTACGCGAGCTGTCCGGTCGAGCTGTCGTAGTGCGAGTTGTCCTCGCCGTCGAGTCCCTGCGGATCGAATTGCACGCCGCCGTCGTATTGATACGGACGGATCTGCAGCCCGAGCGTCTCGTTCACGTAGCGCATCGAATCCTGGATGTGCCAGAACGTGTTCGCCGCCTCGAAGCCGTTCGGCTCGCGCGTGAACAGGAAGTCGGGGCTCGGCTGCTGGAACAGCCCATTGCTCGGCGTCTCGTGGTCGCTGATCTCGGCCCACTGGTTCTTCAGCATGTACATGCCGTCGGCGAAGTCGACGTCGCCCAGCGGCTTGGTCACGATCTGCGCGGTGAGCTCGGGACTGTCGGCGTCGTCGTTGTCCTGCATCGGCGCGCCGTACTTCGTGTGCGAGGACGAGAGCGGATCCGGATCGAACACGCTGCCGTTCGCGTAAGCGTCGCGATCCCACAGCACGAAGATCTCGCCGGTGATCGCATCGACCAGCGCCTCCCATCCGCCGATCGGATGCGCCGCCGTGATCTGCACCTGCCACGCGAGACGCGTGAGTGTGCGACCCGCGACCGCGACGAGCTGCGTCGAATCGTGACGCAGCGGCGCTTGCGCGTTGAGGCGCTTCAGCACCGCAGCGCGCGCCTGCTGACCGCTCACGAGCAACTGAGCGATCGCGAGCGCCGCGCGCGGACGGTAGCCGCTGCTCACGAAGGTGACGCGATGATCGGGACTGATGTGGACCGTGAGGCGCGAGTCGTAGACCGGAACGCCGGCGACGCGCTGCTCGAACTGCACGTTGTGCCCGGTCGCATCGCTGCGCGTCCACACCCACTGCAGATCGGCGAGCGCGAGATCCTTCAGCTGCAGCAGGCCACCTTGCGTGCGCAGGAACGCACGCGCCATCTGCTCCGGCGTGTCCGGCGCGACCGGAACCGACAAGCCGTACAGCGCGAGCGGCGTCAGCGTTCCGACCTCGAATCGTCCCGCGCTCGTGTACTGGCTCTGCGGCAGTTCGGGACGCAGCTCGGCGACCGCAGGAACGTGCGGCTGCTTGGCGAGCGCCGCGAGCGGCGATAGAGCAGCGATGAACAACGTCGCGCGAAGCGCGAAGCGAAAGTGAGTCACGGCAATCCCCCGGATTCGTTTGCCTTGGTTTACCGGCGCAGACGGTTCCGCCACAGCGCGCCGCCCATCAGGAACGGCAGTAGCAGACCGAGGCCGAGCGCCCCACCGAAGCGGGAATTGCTGACACTACCGGTGTCACCACCAGTGCCCGGCGTCGGCGTGGGCGTCGGGACCGAATCCGGCAGCGCGCAGACCGCCGAGCCGCGCAGGCGGTACTCGACCGTGTCGGACGAGTCGACGGTCAAACCCGCGCCTTGCGCTGCCGACGTCGTGCGCACGCTGCTCGCCATGTTCTTGAGATCATCGCCGTCCTTCAGCCCGAGCGCGGCCTTGTCGAGCACGAAGGTGATGGTGCCGTCGGCGTTGAAGCTCGACGTGTCGTCCGGCGCGCCGTCCGGCGAATAGAGACCGACCGTCCCGGTTGGATCACGACCGAAGCTGCCCACCTCGAATGCGGGCAGGCCGTTGCCGGTGACCATCGCGACGTAGCGCGTGCCCGATCCATCGGGCGCGTCGTAGTAGGTCACCCAGCGCGTCGACGGCGGCGGCGTGGAGAGATCGTCGACCTTCATGGTGATGACGAACTTGCCCGGCTGATCCGCCGGCTCCGCGAACGCGACCCACTGCAGATCCTGTCCGGTAGTGCCGCCGGTGTTGTCGGCGGACGCGTCCTTGATCAGCGTCAGGCCCGGCAGCGTGCAGGTGATCTTCATCGGATCCGGCGTGAGCGGCAGCTCGACGATGTTGCTCGCCACACTCTCGCCTTGCGCATTCACCGCGGTGATCTTGTAGAACAGCGACGCGGCGGTGCCGTCCTGCGAGAGATCGTCGAAGCTCGACGTCGCGCCGGTGGCTGCGATCGGCGAGCTCGAGAAGCTGTCGGCCGTCGCCGCGCGATAGATCTTGTAGCCGCTGATCTCGGCGCCGCCGTGATCCGGCGCATGCCACTCGAGGTGCGCGTGGCTCGGCGTGCGGAAGCTCTGATCGGCGATGAGGCACGCCGCTTTCGGCGCCACCGGCTCGGCCTGATCGAATGCAGCGTAGAGCGACTTGCCGCCGGTCTGGCGCGCGACGCGCATCGCTGCGGCGAACGTGTTGCCGCCGGCCGGATCGGCGATGCAGCCGCCGACGCAGCCGTCGTCGTAGCCGAACAGCACGCGGCCTTTGTCGTCGACGGTGACTTCGTTGAAGTCGAGCAGGTTGCGGTTCTTGTTGCTGCCGCCTTCCTGCCAGATGCCGCCCGCGCCTTGCACCGGATCGTTGGGCGTCGCATTGACGGTCGTCCAGGTCTGGCCGCCGTCGTAGGTGTGCGCCATGAACAGGTACCAGAGGCCGTCGAAGTCGAGCGACTGGTAGTTGCCTTCCTTGTTGGTGCCGAGGAACCCGCATGCGGCGCGGCCTTCGTCGCCGGCGACCGCTTCGGTGAACGACGCGTTCTTCACGCCGGCCGCGATGCCGATATCGACTGCCGGGCCCCAAGTCAGCGCGCCGTTGTCGAGGCGGCCGACATTGACGTACGCATGACCGTCGCCCGCGACGTAGCAGTAGTAAAGGTTGTCGGCCTTGTCGATGCCGATCGACGGATCGCTGCCTTGCAGGCTGTCGGTGCCGCCTTGGCGCGTCGCGCCCGGCACGGTGAACGTCTGCCAGGTGTCGCCGGCGTCCGTGGTGAACATGCCGCCCTGCTCGTCCTCGAGAGCGTCGTTGAGGCAGCCCTTGCTCGGCAGATAGGCGGTGCCGTCGTACGCAACCTTCACGTGGCCGTGCGTCTTGCCGCAGCGGCTGCCATCGGAGGCGACCTGGATCGCGCCCCAGGTGAGACCGCCATCGTCGCTGCGCACGCAGCTGTTCGGCGGCAGGTAGCCGGGCGTGCCGCGCGGCACTGGCGCGCCGGTGACACCGCCGACGATCTCGGTGCCCGCAGTGTCCTGCGAGCAGTAGTAGACCGCGCGGCCTTTGCCATCCGGACCGACGTATCCGCGCGCCTCGGCGATCGCTTCATACGGCGAGCCGTCAGGGTACGGACCAGTCGCGATGGTCTCGTGATCGGCGCCGCCGAGCGTGCCGGGATTGACGTTGTTCCAGGTCGCGCCGTCGTCGTCGGAGTACGCGTACGAAAGGTTCGGCCCTTGCACGAGATTGGTCTCGAACGTGCGGCCGGTGTCCTGATCGGTCCACAGGATCGGATCGCCGACCGCTTGCGGCACCGAGCTCCACAGCGGCGACGCGTCGACCCACGCCGCATCGCAGCTCTCCGGTAGCGGATCGGTCGCGAGCTCCGGCGGCGTCACGCGATAGACGTGACCGGGGAACGTGATCGCGAACGCCATGATGTTCCCGGTCTTCGGATTGAAGCCGATGTTGTATTCGCCGTTCTGCTGGTTCTCCGCGATGACGCCGTCGTCCGGCGCGAACACCTGATAGCGCGGCTGATCGGGGATCGCCGCGTCCGGCTGGCCGAAGGCGCTTGCTTGCGGGGCAGGCCCGGCCTCGCCGGCGACGAGCTCGATCGTCACGTCGACGATCTCGCCGCTCGGCGTGAACGGCTTGATCTTCACCGTGTAGGTGCCCGACTTGGCGGAGAGCGTCGTGACTTCGGGGTTGTCGCCGCCTGCGCTTTCGGCATCCGGCTGCTGCGAGCCGTCGGTGTCGTGGACCTCACCCTTGTAGACGTGCAGGTCGTAGTCCGACACGCCGGCGCCCGTGGTGTCGGTCCATCCGGCGGTGAACTTGATCACGTCGGTGGGGTGCGCCTGCTCATAGCCGGCAGGCAGCTCGACGGTGAGCACGAAGTCATCGCACGGCTGCGTCTCGCCGCTGCACTCGGGGCCCGAATCGAGCTCGGGCACGGGCGTCGGATTCGGCACCGTGAACGGTCCGGCCGTGTAGGTGACGGGGCCGGACGTGTCGGTCAGCGTGCCGGTTGCAGGATCGGCTGCGCGTGCCGGATGGCAGAGACTGATCGCCGCTGCAGAAGAAAGAAGCAGGAAAGCGCGGACGCGATCCGCGCGAACGGAGAAAGGATGCCGCATGACTTCAAGACCCCTGTGGGTCCCCGGGCATCCTTGCCGGGACCGATTGACTTATAGACAGGGGTGCATTCTAACGCGGCCCGCCGGGCGGCCAAGCGTCCGGCGGGCGGTAAAACTAGCTCCGGCGGCGCCTCCAGGCGGCGAGCCCGAGAAGGGGCAGCAGAAGCCCGAAGCCCAAGGCACCGCCGAACCGCGAGTTGCTCTGCGGCACGCCGACCGGCGGCGGCGTGTTGTCATCGCCGCCGGGCAGATCGTTGATGGCACCGCACTGGGTCTTCAGCGTGTAGACGTCGGCGCCGCCCATCGTGTCGTAGATCGCCTCGTTGGCCGGTGTCAACACGGCGCGCGTCTGCGTGATCATGCCCTTCAGCTGATGGCCCGGCGTGGCGAGGTCGGCGATGTTGCTCTTGTCGAACACCAGCGTGATGGTGCCGTCGGCGTTGTAGGTGCTGCCGTCCGCGAGCGAGCCCGCCACGTTGTAGACGCGCGCGCCGGCGGGACCCACGCCGGCCGAGCCGCTGCTGCCCCAGACGAACTGCGGAGCGCCTTGCTCCGTCGTCATCATCACGAAGTAACTATCGTCGCCGTTGGGCGGCGCAGTGTCCGTGCTGAAGCGGATCGACCAGCGCGTCGCCGGCGGGACGCTGGAGAGATCGGCGACCTTGAGCGTGAACACGAGCTTGCCGTCCTGGTCGGACGGCTCCGCGATGTTGAGCTGCTGCAGATCGAACGCGCCGACGCTGGGCGTCGCGTTGCCGCTGGGCGAAGTCTCGACCGTGATGCCCGGCAACACGCAGGGATCCTCGATGAGCTTCGGCACGACCTTGAGATCGACGATGTTCGACGCAACGCCTTCGCCGGCGGCGTTCACCGCGACGATCTTGTAGAAGTAATCCGCGACGCTTGCGTCCGCAGTCTTGTCGATGAAGTGCGCCTTCGCGCCGGTCTCGCCGACCGGCGTCGTGCCGATCGTGTCCGCGCTGGTGCCGCGGTAGATCTTGTAGCCGCTGATCTGCGCGCCGCCGGAATCGGGCACGCGCCACTCGAGATACGAGGCGAACTGATCGCGCGATCCCGAGAGACACGCAGCCTTCGGCGCGACCGGCTCGGCGACGTCGTTCGCCGCGAACAGGCCTTTGCCGCCGATCTGACGCGCGACGCGCATGTAGCCGACGAAGTCGTTGTTCGACTCCGGCTTCAGGATGCACGCGCGGCTCACGCAGCCGTCGTCGTAGCCGTAGAGCGCGCGGCCCTTGTCGTCGGCGGTGATCTCGTTGAAGTCGAGCTGATTGCGATTCTCTTCGCCGCCGCCCTGGTTCCAGATGCCGCCGGCGCCTTGCACCGGATCGTGCGGCGATGCGTTGACCGTTACCCAGGTCTTGCCGCCGTCGTAGGTGTGCGCCATGAACGCGTACCACAGGCCCGGGAAGTCGAGCGCTTTCGAATTGCCCTTGCGATCGGTGCCGACGAAGCCGCACACCGCGCGATCCGGATCGCCGGCCCACGCGTTCGGGAAGTCGGCGTTCTCGATGCCCTTGGCGGCGCCGAGATCGAAATCGTTGATCCAGGTCTGCCCACGATCGTGGCTGACCGCGACGTGCGCGTGATGCACCGTGCCTTCGTCGTCCTCGGTGTTGATGTAGCAGAAGTACGCCGTGCCGTCGGTGGCGATGCCGATCGACGGATCGCTGCCATCCGGACTTTCTTCCTTGGAATTCGGGATGACGAATTGCGTCCAGCTCTGGCCGGCGTCGGTGCTGAGGACGCCGCCGACCTGGCCGCCGCAGTGCGGGGCCGGCACGTAGGCGGTGCCGTCCGGCGCGACTCGCACGTGCCCGTGCAAGCCGCCGCAGTGATCGCCGTTGCCGTCGTAGATCTCGACGCCCTGGCCATAGCTCGCGCCGCCCGTGTCGCTGCGCTGACAGAACGCGGGACCGGTGCCGGTCTGCGCACAGTAGTAGACCGCGTTCGGATAGCCGGCCGCCGCAGCGATCGCCGCGAACGGCGAGCCTTCGGGATAAGGACCGCTGCCGATCGTCTCGTGATCGGTGCTCGCGTCCGGCGGACCCGCGGCGAGCGGAATCCACGAATCGCCGTCGTCGTCGCTGTAGGCGTAGACCGCGTTCGCGCCAGCCGTGCTGTTCGACGCGAAGGTGCGGCCGGTCGCCTGATCGGTCCACAGGATCGGATCGACGCCCGTGTCGGTGACGGTCGACGACACGTCTTCCCACAAGCCCTCGCAAGCTTCCGGCATCGCCGGATCGAGCAGCTCCGGCGGCGTCAGGCGCACGATCGGGCCGCTGTTCATGTTGAGGATGCGGCCGGTCTTCGGGTCGAAGCCGATGTTGTATTCGCCCTGCGTGCTGTTGCCGGGCGAGCCGTCGGGCGGATAGAAATTCTGGTAGCGCGGCAGGCCCGGGCTCACTGCGTCGGGCTCGCCGAGCAGCGGATTGCCCACGGCGCCCGGGTTGCCCGGAAGGAATTCGATCTTGACGTGGACCGTCTCGCCGGTCGGCGTGAACGGATTGGCCACGACCGTGTAGACGTTGGTGCCGCTGGTCGCGAAGAACGACGCGACCTCGGGATTGTCGGTGCCGCCGCCTTGCGCGTACGGCTGCTCCGGTCCGGTCGGGACGATGTCGGCGCCGCGATAGACGAAGAGGTCGTAGTCGGATTGGCCGGTGCCGGCATCGGTCCACGACTCGGTGATCTGCACGTGCGCGTTCGGATACGTGGTCATGTATCCGTCCGGCAGCTGGACGGTCAGCTGGAAGAAATCGCAATCCTGCGTCGGCTTGTCGCACTCCGGTCCGGAGTCGAGCTCGCCGGAAGGCTCCGGCGTCGGATTCGGCGTCGCGAACGGGCCGGCATCGTACTCGACCGGTCCGGACGTGTCGGTGAGCGTACCGCTCGACGGCGTCGACGCATGCGCGGCGAAGGGGATCGACAAGAGAGCCAGCGCGGCGCCGAGCGCGCGCGAATCGAAGCGGATCATCGTGAAATCCTCCGGCGCAGCCCGGCGATGCCGAGCAGCGGCAGCAACAAGCCAAGACCGAATGCACCACCGAAGCGCGCGTTGCTCGTCGGCGTGGTCACCGGGGGCGGGGTGCCGCCGCCACCAACCACAGTGCCCGGCAGGTCGCCGACGTTGTTGTCGGCGCACACCGCGTTGCCGACGAGGATGTAGCCGTTGACTTCGGTGTCATCCATCACGCGCCCGATGCTTTCCGCCGACCCGGAGGTCACGAGGCGGATGCGTCCTTCCATGCCGGCGAGCAAGTCGCCAGGTGACGGCGAATCGATGAGCTCTTCGGGGACGATCATCGTGATCGTGCCGTCGGCGTTGTAGCTCGACGCGGGATCAAGATCGTCGGTGTAGGTGTAGGTCGTCAGCGACGTCGCGACCAGGCTCTCGACGGCGACGTCGCCGGCCTTGAACGCCGTCGTGCCGCCTTCGGTCGTCATCGCGACGAAGCGCGATTTCTTCTGCGGCGTGGTGAGCATCACGATCCACTGCGTCTGCGGCGGCAGCGTCGACAGATCGCCGACCTTCATCGTGATCGCGAGCTTGCCGGGCATGTCCTTCGGCTCCGCGACCGAGACCCAGCTGATGTCGTGCTCCGACAGCGTATCCGTCGCATCGCCGGCCGCGTCGTTGATGATGGTGATTCCGGGGAGCGCGCAGGTCGATTCCGGCACGAGGTCAGGCGTGAGCTTGATGTCGACGACGTTGCTCGGATCGCTCGCTCCGACGCTGTTCTGCGCAACGATCCTGTAGAAGTAATCGGAGGTGGTCTTGTCGGCCGTGGCGTCGTCGAAGGTCGTGCCCGGACCGGCGCTGCCGACCTTCGCGAAGGGGCCGTCCGCGCTGGTCGCACGGTAGATGTCGTAGCCCGAGATCGCTGCGCCACCGTTGTCGGGCGCCTTCCAGATCAGATGTGCGCCGTGGCTGTCGCGGCGTCCGGCAAGGCACGCGTTCTTCGGCTTGGCCGGCTCGGGAGTGTCGAACTGTGCGAACAGCGTGCGGCCGCCGCTCTGGCGCGCGATGCGCAGATTGGCGGTGAAGTCGTTGGTGCGATCCGGATAGCGGATGCAGACGTCGCTGACGCAGCCGTCGTCGTAGCCGAAGAACACGCGGCCGGTCTCGTCCTTGGTCACTTCGTTGAAGTCGAGCAGGTTGCGATTGTTCGGTGCGCTCGAGCAGGAGATGCCGGCGTTGCAGATGCCGCCGGCGCCCTGGACCGCGTCGCCCGGCGTCACGTTGACCGTCGACCAGGTCTTGCCGCCGTCGTAGGTCGTCGCGAGGTAGAGGTACCACACGCCGTTGAAGTCGAGGCTGTTGTAGTTGCCCGACGTGGTCGTGCCGAGGAAGCCGCACGCGGCGCGATCCGGATCGCCGGCGACGGCCTCGACGAACACCGCGTTGGCGATGTTCTCCGAAGCGCCGATGTCGAAGTCGTTCGACCAGGTCGCGCCGTGATCCTTGCTCACTGCGACATGCGGATGGCCGTCGCCGTTGACCGAGCAGAAGTAGAGCGTGCTGTCGCTCGCCACGCCCATCGACGGATCGAACGAGCCCGACGACGTCGCCGTCGGAACGATGAACTCGGACCAGCTCAAGCCCGCGTCCGTGCTGACCGCGCCGCCCTGGCTGGCGCCGCAGCCGCGACCGTTCGGCACGTAGACGCTGCCGTCCGGCGCCACCTTCGCGTGACCGTGGATGCCGGAGCATTGCGAGTCCACACCGTTGTAGATCGGCACGCCGTTGGCGAACGAGGCGCCGCCGTCATCGCTGCGCTGGCAGAACGCGGGGATTGCGGCTTGCGCGCAGTAGTAGACCGCGTAGTTGAATCCGGCTGCGCCTGCGATCGCGCCGAGCGGAGAATCGGCGGGATACGGCCCGGTCGCGATTGTTTCGTGATCGTGGCTGCCATTCGGCGGCGCGGCCGATGCCTGCGTCCATGTCTCGCCATCGTCGTCGGTATAGCCGAACAGCAAGCTCGCGCCCGCGGTCAGGTTCGAGATGAACGTGCGGCCGCTGCCCTGATCGGTCCACAGGATCGGATCGAGCGACTCGGCGTCGGAGAACGCGGGGCTCACGTTCTCCCAGGTCGCGTCGCAGCTTTCCGGCAGCGCCGGCGTTTGCCTCTGCGGCTGCGTGATGCGGTAGGTGGTCGGCTCCGACATCGCCATCAAATGGCCGGTCTTCGGGTTGTAGCCGATGCTGAACTCGCCCTGCGTCTGCGCGGGAACGTTTTCGCCCGGCTCGTAGACTTGGAATCGCGGCCCGATGCCGACGAAGTCCTGCTGCGGCGGCGGCGCGGGCAGCAGGCCGCAAGTACCGTCCGTCACCAGCGTGTAGCTGCCTTCGGTGCCATTCGTGGTGTCGTCTTCCGGATTGGTGAACAGCGGCTGGCCGGCGGCGCTGCCGAATTGGCCAGCCTCGCCTCGTACCGGACCGAGCACCGTGCCGTTGCCTGGATCGCCGATCACCGAGTTCTGGACGATGTAGGTGATGGTGCCGGTGGTGGCGTCGTAATTCGACGACTTTTCGATGAAGCCGGTGATGGTGAAGCCCGCGGACGACACGGAGCCGTATTCGAAGATCGGGTCCTGGCTGCCCGACGTCGCTTCGGGCGTGCGCATGCTGACGAAGTAGTCGACCTGGTTATCGGCCGGGCCCTGGAACAGGTGCACCCAGTAATAACTCCCCGACGGCAATGCGCCCGGCGCGGCGAGCGTCATCGTGATCGCGAGCAAGCGCTGACCGGGCACGTGCTCGGGCTCGTAGACGTTGATCGCCGTGATGTCGTACGCGGCGTTGACCGACGCCGGAGCGGCTTCGTCGCCGGCTGGATCGGTCGTGATCGGCACGCCGGGCGCCGAGCACATCGGACCGCCGTCGGCGAACGCCGCGGGCGCGACGAGCGTCAGTGCCAGCGCGAGGGAAGGGAACAGGGAATGGCGGACGCCGTCCGCCAGGACGCGAGAAGGATGCCGCATGCTGATTGCCCCAGTCGACCGCAGGGCATCCTTGCCACGGCCATCTATTTACGAGTAGGCGCGCATTCTAATGCGCCCCGACGTAACGGTCTGTAACGTTAACTCCGCGTTAGCTGGAGGCGGCGGCGCCGGAGCGCCGCCAGCCCCGTGAAGACCAGCAGCAGCGGCAGCCCGAGCGCGCCGCCGAAGCGAGTGCGATCGCCTCCGCCCGCCGTGCCACCCGAGCCGCCGACGTTGATCAGCACGCGCGACGTGTTGGTGCTCGACGCGCCCTGCGCGTTCTTCACCGTCAGCGTCGCCGGATAGTTTCCGGGTCGCAGATACGTGTGCGAGATGTCCGGGCTCTGCTGCGTCACCGCATCGCTGCCATCGCCGAAGTTGAACGTGTAGCTCGCGATTGCGATGCCGTCCGGATCCGACGAGCTCGAGCCGTCGAAGTCGACGTGCAGCGGCGCGTCGCCGCTGGTGGCGCTCGCGATCAGGTTCGCCAGCGGACCGCGGGCGACGACGCAGTCCTGCGGGCCGCGCAGCGTGTAGCCGAAGTTATCGGTGCCATCGAGCGTGAGGCCCTGACCGCTGCCCGGCGCGCTGGTGCGCGTCGCCGCGTGGATCGCTGAGAGCTGATCGCCCGGATTCATCGGCTGATCGAGCTTGGACTTGTCGAGCACGAGCACGATGGTTCCGTCGGGCGAGAATCCGCTCGCCGCATCGAGGTCGCCCATCGAGTGGTAGAGGCCGACGCCCGTCACCGCTTGCGCGACGTGCGTGCCGAACTCGAAGTGCGGCGTGCCGCTGCCGGTTTCCATCGCGACGTAGTAATCGAGATCGCCGTTGCCCGGCGGATTCGGCAGCTCGAAGTAAGTGACCCAGCGGAAGCCGGACTCCGGCGAGGGCGGCAGCGAATCGACCTTCATCGTGAAGACCAGCATGCCTTCCATGTCCTTCGGCTCGGCGACGCTCAACTGCAACAGATCGGTGCCCGGCGGGCCGTTGGTGTTGTCGCCCGTCGGATCGTTGGTCAGCGTCACGCCCGGAACGGTGCAGGGACTCTCCACCGGCGGAATCGGATTCACCGGCAGCGTGATGATGTTGCTGAACACGCCTTCGCCCTGACTGTTCACCGCCGTGATCTTGTAGGTGTACTGATCCACGCCCGGATCGGCGCTGAGATCCGTGTAGCGCGGCTTCGCGTTCGGCGTTTCGGTGAGCAGCGACATCGCATCGGGGGACGTGCCGCGATAGATGCGATAGCTCGCGATGTCGGCGCCGCCGCTGTCGGGCGTGCGCCAGGTGAGATGGCTCGCGTACTGATCGCGCTGACCGAACAGGCAGGCGCCGAGCGGCTTCACCGGCTCGACCGGATCGTTCGCCGCGAACAGCGGACGTCCGCCGATCAGGCGCGCCATCGTCGCGTGCGCGCTGAAGCTGTTCGGGCCTTCCTGCACGCACGGACCGATGCAGCCGTCGGCGTAGATCGCGAGCACGCGGCCCAACTCGTCGGTCGTGACCTCGTTGAAGTCGAGCAGGTTGCGATTGCTGTTGCCGCCGCCGTGCAGCCAGATGCCGCCTTCGCGCTGCACCGGATCGTTCGGCGACACGTTCACCGTGTGCCAGGTCTTGCCGTGATCGTAGGTCGTCGCGACGAACGGGTACCAGATGCCGGGGAAATCCATCGCCTCGAGATTGCCCGGCGTGGTCGTGCCGAGGAAGAAGCACGCGGCACGATCCGGATCGCCGGCGATCGCCTGCGGGAACACCGCGTTCTGGATGCCCTGGTAGTAGCCGATGTCGTAGTCGTTGATCCAGGTCTTGGCCTTGTCGTCGGTGACGGTGACGTGCGGATGACCGTCGGCGCCGACCCAGCAGAAATAGCCGGTGCCGTCGGTGGCGAGCGCCATCTGCGGATCGCTCGAGCTGTTGGAGCTGTCGGGCTGCTCGCGCACTTCCCACGTGTTGCCGCTGTCTTCCGACACGGCGACCGCCGCGTGCTTGTGGCAATTGCGATTCGGCAGATACGCGGTGCCATCGGGCGCGACGCGGATGTGTCCGTGCAGGCCGCCGCAGCCATCGTCGGCCTCGGTGTAGACGACCGCGCCGATGCTCGGGAACGTGAGACCGCCGTCGTCGCTGCGCGTGCAGAACGCCTGCACGTAGCCTTGCGAGCAGTAATAGACCGCGTTCGGATAGGTCGCCGTCGCCGGCCGCGTGCCTTCGACATACGGACCGAAGCCCACGCTCTGATGATCGAGCCCGTCGGCGACGACGGTGCCGAGGATCGGCGGCGGGATCGACGTCTGCGGCGGACCGATCTGTCCGGGCGTCCACGACGCGCCGTCATCGTCGGAGAACGCGAAGATGCTGTTGAAGCCCTCGAGTCCGCCGGGCAAGCCGAGCAGCGCGGGGCCGACGCTCAGCAACTCCGACGCGAAGGTGCGGCCGGTCGACTGATCGGTGACGAGGATGCCGTCGATGTTGACGACGGTGAACTCCGTCGGCGTGACGTCGACCCAATCGGCGTCGCACGCTTCGGGCATCGGCGCGTCGAGGTTCTCCGGGAAGTTGATCTGCAGGATCTGCCCGCCGAGGCCTGCGGGACCGGTGCCGCCGCCGGTCGCGATGTACATCGCGCGCTTGGTCGCCGGGTTGTAGCCGATCGAGGGCTCGCCGCCATCGCCGACGCCTTGCTGCGCCGCGTACACATAGAAGCGCGGCGGCGTGCCGGTCGGCGCGAGCGGCGGCGGACCGGTCACGACCGGCGGCGGCGTCACGAGCTCGATCTTCGCGCTGACCAGATCGCCTTGCGCGCGATACGGCACCGTGCGCACGGTGAGGTGATACGTGCCTTTGCCGGCCTTGAAGATCGCGACTTCCGGATCCTGTCCGGTCGCCGCCTGGTTGTTGGTGACTTCGTTGCCGTCGTCGTCGAGCAGGTAGAAGTCCATGTCGTCGCCGACGTTGTCCCACGTGAACGTCGCGACGATCTTGTCGTCGGGGTGCGTCGTGTCGTAATCGTCCGGCAGCTCGACCGTGAGCGAGAAGTCGTCGCAGCGGAACACGACGCCGGGCGAGCAGGTCCCGCCGACGGGCGTCGAGTACGACTCGTTGGTCAGCGGGAACGGGCCGGCGGTGAAGGTGACGCTCGGGCTCGTCGGCGACAGCGTGCCCGACGCCGGCGTCGGATCGTTCGCGCGCGTGGCGAGCGAGCACAGTGCGAATGCGACGGAAAGCAGGATCGGCGCCGAGCGGCGCACGGAAGTGATGTTCATCAGGACTCCCCCAGGCAAAGCGCGGATCCGTCCGTGATCGGCGCTGGTCAAGTAATGACCGTATTCTAGCGGTTAGAATTTCCCGTCGCGCGGGCGTAGTTCAATGGTAGAACTGCAGCTTCCCAAGCTGCTAACGTGGGTTCGATTCCCATCGCCCGCTCCATCTTCGCGAGTTTCGCTTCGCTTTTCGGTGTCGTCATGCAGATCCAGGTCAACGGCGCGACGGAAGTCGTGCCGGAGCAGAGCACGCTCTCCCAGCTGATCGATCGCCTGCGGCTGTCGGGCAAGCGCGTCGCGGTCGAGCTCAACGGCGAGATCGTGCCGCGCTCGGCCTACGCCGCGCGACCGCTCAAGGAAAACGACGTGCTCGAGATCGTCGCAGCGATCGGAGGCGGCTAGATGAACCAGCCCGCGCAGGGACCTTCGGATCTCCTCGTCGTCGGCGGACGCAGCTTCCGCTCGCGGCTGCTGGTCGGCACCGGCAAGTACAAGGACTTCGACGAAACGCGTCTCGCGATCGAGGCGAGCGGCGCGGAGATCGTCACGGTCGCGATCCGCCGCACCAACATCGGCCAGAAAGCGGGCGAGCCCAACCTGCTCGAGGTGATCCCGCCGTCGCGCTACACGATCCTGCCGAACACCGCGGGCTGCTACACCGCCGACGATGCGCTGCGCACGTGCCGCCTCGCGCGCGAGCTGCTCGACGATCATCGGCTGGTGAAGCTCGAAGTGCTGGGCGATCCCAAGACGCTGTACCCCGACGTGCCCGCGACGCTCGAAGCCGCGAAGCAGCTCGTGAAGGAAGGCTTCGAGGTAATGGTCTACACGACCGACGATCCGATCACGGCGAAGCGTCTCGAGGAGATGGGCTGCGTCGCGGTGATGCCGCTGGCGGCGCCGATCGGCTCGGGCTTGGGCATCCAGAACAAGTACAACATCCTCACCATCGTCGAGAACGCGCGCGTGCCGATCCTCGTCGACGCCGGCGTCGGCACCGCGAGCGACGCAGCGATCGCGATGGAGCTCGGTTGCGACGGCGTCCTGATGAACACCGCGATCGCCGAAGCGAAGCATCCCGTGCTGATGGCCAGCGCGATGAAGAAAGCGATCGAAGCGGGTCGTGAGGCGTTCCTCGCGGGCCGCATGCCGCGCCGTCGATACGCATCGGCGAGCTCGCCCAAAGAAGGATTGCCTTTCTGATGTCGCTCTACACGCCGCGAAGCTTTCTCGGCGACGGCGCGCATGCGGAGAAGCTCATCCGCGATTATCCGTTCGCGACCTTGATCACGAGCGTCGATGGCGACGAGCCGCACGTGACGCATCTGCCGATGCTCTACGAAGACGGCTCGCTCGCCGCTCACATGGCGCGCGCCAATCCGCATTGGCGGGCGTTCGCGCGCGGAAGCACGGTCGCCGTCTTCCACGGCCCGCATACGTACATCTCGCCGCGCTTCTACGTCGAGCCGGAGAAGAACGTGCCGACGTGGAATTACGCCGTCGTTCACGTGCACGGGCGTCCCGAGATGCTGCCCGACGACGCGGTGCCGCCGCACATCGAAGCGCTCACGCAAGTGTTCGAGCGAGGCGCGTGGTCACCGACTGCACAGAAAGTCGCCCAGCTCGCGCCGGGCGTCGTCGGCTTCCGCATGAAGGCCGAGCGCATGGAAGTCAAAGTGAAGATGAACCAGAACCGCACGGCCGCCGATCGCGCGAAGGTCATTGATCATCTGCGTGCAACCGGCCGCGAAGACGATGCCGCGGTCGCCGACTGGATCGTCATCGATGACGCTCGCTGAGACGCCCCATCATCGCCGCGTGCGCTCGTTCGTGCGGCGCGAAGGGCGCATCACGCACGCGCAGAAGGACGCGCTCGAGCGCTTGTGGCCGCGCTTCGGCATCGATGCGCCGAAGCAGCTCGATTTCGCGCAGGTGTTCGGCCGTGTCGCGCCGATCGTCGTCGAGATCGGCTTCGGTAACGGCGATCATCTGCTGTCGCGCGCGCAGAACGAGCGCGACAAGGATTTCCTCGGCATCGAAGTGCATCGACCCGGCGTCGGCCGCGTCCTGCATCGTGTCGAGCAGCTCGCGCTGACCAACGTGCGCGTCGCGTGTCACGACGCTGTGGAATTCCTGCGCGACGCCATCGCACCGGGTTCGCTCGCGGAGGTCGTCGTCTATTTCCCCGATCCGTGGCCGAAGAAGCGGCACCACAAGCGCCGCTTGATCCAGCCGGAGTTCGTCGCGCTCATCGCGAATCGTCTCGCGAGCGGCGGCGTGCTGCGGCTCGCGACCGACTGGGCGCACTACGGCGAGCAGATGCTCGCGGTGCTGTCGGCGGAGCCGCTGCTGCGCAATGTCGCGGAGGGCGGCGGCTTCGGGGAGCGTCCGGCGACGCGTGCGCCGACGCGCTTCGAGACGCGCGGCGAGCGGCTCGGGCATCAGGTGTTCGATCTCGAGTTCCAGCGCACATGAGCCGCGCGCATCCGATCGTCGCGGTCACGGGCTCTTCCGGTGCAGGCACCAGCACTGCGCTGAAGATCTTCACGCGCATGTTCGACGAGCTCAACATCCGCGCTGCGATCGTCGAGGGAGACGCCTTCCACGCTTTCGATCGCGAAGGCAATCGCGCAGCGATCGAGCGCGCGACGATCCGCGGCGAGAACTTCTCGCTGTTCGGCCCCGCAGGAAACCTGTTCGACAAGCTGCAGGCGCTGTTCGACGAGTACGCCGAGACCGGCAATGGCGTGACGCGGCGCTATCTGCACACCGAGGTCGAGGCCGCGGCGGCGCATCAGGCCGTGGGCACGTTCACGCCGTGGGAGCGGCTGCCGGCCGGGACGGACATGCTGTTCTACGAAGGGCTGCACGGCGGGTTGATCACCGAGGAGTACGATCTCGCGAGCCGCGTCGATCTGCTGGTCGGCGTGGTGCCCGTGATCAACCTCGAATGGATCCAGAAGATCCGTCGCGACGCCAACGAGCGCGGCTACGCGCCCGAGGACGTCACCACCACGATCCTGCGCCGCATGCCGGATTACGTGAACTACATCACGCCGCAGTTCTCGCGCACCGACGTGAATTTCCAGCGCGTGCCGCTGGTCGACACGTCGAATCCGTTCGTCATGCGCGACATCCCCGCGCCCGAGCAGACGCTGTGCGTCGCGCACTTCAACGATCTCACGCGCGTGCGCGCGGATCTCGACGACTTCCAGCGCAAGCTCGCGGGCTCGTTCATCTCCGATCGGCGCACGCTCGTCGTCCCCGGCGCGCTGATGCACGAAGCGATGGAAGTGATCCTGAAGCCGGCGATCGCGCGCCTCGCATCGACACGCGCGCCAGGTGCGGCTGCGGCGTAAAGCGCGCGAATGCTCTCGCGCATTGCACGATGACAGCGTGCATCTCAGTGCAGATTGCGTCACTTATCCGCGACACTTCAAATAATTTTTCTATGACGCTTGAACGTCGCCCGCGACAGGCGTAGAAAAGACGTCAGGCACGTCGTCACTCGAAAGGAAATCGAAAGCTCGCGGAGAAGTGTCATGGCGGAATGGCTCAGAGAAGTTTCGGTCGGTGAGTGGTACCAGAGCGGCGGCGAGCCATTCGAGATTGTGGGAGTCGATGCGAAAGCGGAGATCGTGCTCGTGCAGTACTTCGACGGCACGCTCGAGGAATACGACTTCGACAGCTGGGGCGAGCTCAACGCGCGACCCTGCGCACCTCCGGAGGACTACTCCGGCGCGCTCGACATGGAGCGCGAGGACTTCAACGCCGACAGCAGCGACGAATCCGGATCGGGCCGCTGGGATAACCCGCTCGATCTGCTGGACACCCGATACCCGTGATCGGGGGTCGCCCTTCAGGGCGACGCTGTCAAAGCGGTATCCTCTAGGCCCGACACGAGCGAACAGGGCCTCCACATGTTTCTGGATCGCTTCGCCACGCCGCAATTGCCGCCGGCGTTCAAGTACGTCCTCGAAGACCAGACGCCGATCCTGGTGCGGCCGCTGCGGCCCGACGACGCGCCGCGCCTTCGCGCAGGCTTCTCACTGCTGTCGCAGCTCGCGCGACGCCGCCACAACTTCGCGGAGCAGGGCGGGCTCGAGGAAGAGACGCTGCAATCGCTGTTCAACCGCAACCCCAAGGAGGGCTGTGCCTGGGGCGCCGCGAACATGAAGAAGCCCGACGAGCCCGGCATCGGCATCGCGCGCTACGTGCGGGTCAACGGCGATCCGTCCGCCGCCGACGTCGCGATCGTGATCGGCGACAACTATCAGGGCCGCGGCGCGGGCTTCGTGCTGCAGGCGTGCCTGCACATCACGGCGGCGCGCAACGGCATCCGCACGTTCTATTACGACGTGCCGTCGGACTACGACCGCATCATCGAGCACCTGAAGCTGATGGGCGCGACGCACGCGGGACGCGCCGACAACATCGATCGATTGCAGATGCCGGTCTACAAGCGGCCGTCGGACGTGCCGAAAGGCAACGCGATCTCGCGCCGCTTCGCCGAGACCTTCAAGAAGCTGCACTCGGTGCAGGAAGTGGCCGACGCATGAGGTAGAGGATCAGGACCAGCGACGGCAGCCCGATCGCGGCGGTGTAGCAGAAGAACAGCGGATAGCCGATTGCGTCGACGATCGCGCCCCAGGCGCTCGCGAGGCTCTTCGCCGGCAGGCTCCACAGCGTTCCGAACAACGCGTACTGCGTCGCCGTGTAGGCGCGATTGGTCAGCGACGACATGTAGGCGATGAACGCGCCGCCGGCGATGCCGTTGCCCAGGTTGTCCACGCTGATCGCGCCTGCGAGCTTGAGCACGTCGGCAGGCTGGGTCGCGAGCCATCCGTAGATGAGGTTCGCGATCGTCAGCAGCGCCCAGCCCACGAGCATCGAGCGATACAGGCCGATCCGCGCGACGAGGACGCCGCCGACCAATCCGCCGGTGAGCGTCATGATCACGCCATAGACCTTCGACACCACCGCGATCTGATCCAGCGTGTAGCCGGTGTCGAGATAGAACGTGTTCGCCGCGACGCCCATCGTCATGTAGTTCAGACGGAAGGTGAGGATCAGGGCGAGGATCGGCACTCCGGCCTGGAGGCCGTAGCGCTTGAAGAAGTCGACGAACGGGCTGACCACCGCGCTGATCGCCTCGCGCGCCAGCGCGCCGCGGGCGATCGTCGTCTGCGGCTCGCCGATGAAGAGCGCGGTGAGGATGCCGACGCTCATGCACCCCGTCATGAGGAGATACGCGTCCTGCCAGCCGAGGGCCGACGCGCTTGCGAGCGCGCCGGCGCCTGCGGCGATCAGCGCGAGCTGATAGCCGATTTGATACGCCGCGGCCATCAGTCCCTGCATCGAGACCTCCGCGGCTTCGATGCGCCACGCGTCGATGGCGATGTCCTGCGTGGACCCTGCCAGTGCGGTCAGGACGGCCAGCAATGCGAAATGCGCCGGATCGGCGCCCGGATCGGCGAACGCCATCGACAGCAGTCCCGCGACGATCGCGCATTGCGACAAGAGCATCCAGCTGCGACGGCGTCCGAGCGCCTTGTGCAGGAGCGGCAGCGGCAAGCGATCGACGATCGGCGACCAGAAGAACTTCAGCGAGAACATGAGGCCGACCAGGCTGAACAAGCCGATGGTCGTACGATCGATGCCGGCCTGGCGCAGCCGTGCCGACAGCGTCGTCAGCACCAGCGGGAAGACGAGCCCCGACGAGAATCCCAGCAGCAGCATCGCGCGCACGCGGGGATGCGCATACGCGGCGAGCGACTCGCGCCAGCTCTTGCGCTCGCTCAATCGGCGTAATCCAGGATCAGCGGCGCGTGATCGGAGAAGCGCGTGGCCTTGTAGATCGACGCCTTGCGCAGCGCGTCGCGCAAGCCCGGCGTGACGATGTGATAGTCGATGCGCCACCCGACGTTGTTGGCGTACGCGTTGCCGCGATTGCTCCACCAGGTGTAGCCGTCGCCCTCGACGTCGGGATGCAGCGCGCGGTAAGCATCGAGCCAGCCGACCTCGCCGAAGACGGTGTCGAGCCACGCGCGCTCGTGCGGCAGGAAGCCCGAGTTCTTCTGGTTGCTGCGCCAGTTCCTGAGATCGATGTTGCGGTGCGCGATGTTCCAATCACCGCAGATCACGTACTGGCGGCCGCTGGCCTTCCATTCCTCGAGCTTCGGCAGGAAGGATTTCAGGAAGCGGTCTTTGGACGCCTGCCGCTCGGGCCCCGCGGATCCGGAAGGCACGTAGAGCGAGACGACCGAGAGCTGCCCGATGCGCACCTCGAGGTAGCGGCCTTCGTCGTCGAACTCGGCCTCGCCCAGCGTCGACAAGACATCGTTGGGCTGCTGGCGCAGATAGATCGCGGTGCCGGCGTAGCCCTTCTTCTTCGCATCGCTGAAGAAGGCCATCCAGCCCTTGGGCACGAAATGCATCTCTTCGGCGATATCGGCCTGCTGGCACTTGGTTTCCTGGATGCAGACGAAGTCGGCCTTCTGCTTGCGGAGCCAGTCGAAAAGGCCTTTGCGTTGCGCCGAGCGGATGCCGTTGGCGTTGAGGGTGACGATGCGCATTCAGAGTGAGTTCAGCGCCGCTATGATGGAGTGCGCGCAATCTTAACCGGGGAATCTCTCTGCAGCCCTACCAGAAAAGCTTTCTGGACCTCGCCGTGCAGCATCAGGTGCTGCGCTTCGGCCGCTTCACGCTCAAGTCGGGGCGCGAGAGCCCGTACTTCTTCAATCTCGGCCAGATCGCGAGCGGTGGCGCGATGCGCACGCTCGCCGGCGCCTACGCGGACGCGCTGCTCGCGTCCGGCATCGCGTTCGACACCCTGTTCGGGCCCGCGTACAAAGGCATCCCGCTGGTGACCGCGCTCGCCTGCGCGCTCGCCGAGCGCGGCCGCGACGTGCCCTACGTTTACAACCGCAAGGAAGCCAAGGATCACGGCGAGGGCGGCCTGCTGGTCGGCGCGCCGCCGAAGGGCAGGGTGGTCATCGTCGACGACGTGCTCACGGCCGGCACCGCGATGCGCGAGTCGATCAAGCTGATCCGCGATGCCGGCGCTCAGCCCGTGGCGGCCCTGATCGCAATGGACCGGCGCGAGAAGGGCAAAGGCGAGCTCTCGGCGGTGCAGGAGATCGAGCGCGATGCCGGCCTGAGCGTCATCCCGCTCGTGAGCGTGCGCGAGGTCATGGAACATCTCGCCCGCGATCCGGCCCAGACGGGAACTCTGGCCGCGATGCAGGCGTACCAGCGCCAGTACGGGATAGACTGAGCCCTTCAGAGTCCATGCCATGAACGTGCATCGGGTCGTCGTCGTTTTCGCGCTCGTCGCCGCGTCCAGCGCCGCCTGGGCGGAAAAGACCCGCATCCAGTGCTGGACCGACGAGCGCGGCCAGCGCGCGTGCGGCGATGCGCCGGCGCCCAAAGACGCCATCAAGGAGCGCAACGTCTTCAACCGGCAAGGGCAGGTCGTCGAAACGTGGCCTCGCGCGCCGACGCCTGCCGAGCTGGAAGAACAGGAGAAGGCGAAGGTCGCCGAAGCCGCACGCGCGAAGCAGGCCGAGCGCCAGCACGCCTACGATCGCTATCTGCTGGAGAGCTATCAGAGCGTCCACGATCTCGAGGCGACGCGCGATCAGCGCTTGCAGGCGCTCGAAGTGCGGATGGAGCTCGTGCAGAAAGCCATCAAGAGCGGTCAGGAGCAGCTCGACGGTCTGGTCGCCCGCAAGCAGGAGCTGCAGCGTCAGGGCAAGCCGATCGACAAGGGCCTGGAAGCGCAGCTGCGCGACTATCGCCGCGCGTTGATCGAGAATCCGAAAGCGCTCGCCGCGCTGCAGAGCGAGCACGACAAGGTCACGGCGCAGTTCGAATCCGACATCGCGCGCTATCAGCAGCTCAAGCAGGCCTCCGCCGCCCCGATTCCGCCGCCTCCACCGACGCCGTGAGCGCGACGTCCTCGCCGCCGGACCGCGTCGAGGTCTCCGCGCTCGTGCTCACGGGCATCGCGCTGATCGCGGTGCTGAAGCTTCACCTGCTTGCCGCGCTGCTCACGGGGCTTCTCGTCTACGAAAGCGTGCATCTGCTGACGCCGGTGATCCGTGCGCGGCTCAACAGCCGACGCGGCGCGCGCTTGGTCGCGGTCATGCTGCTGACGGCGGTCATCCTCGCGCTCATCACTGCGGCGGTGTTCGGGGCGATCAGCTTCTTCCGCTATGGCGGCATCAACGCGCTGCTGCAGAAGCTCGCCGAGATCATCGAGAACTCGCGCGACATGCTGCCGGTATGGTCGGAGCCTTATCTGCCGGAGAGCGCGGAAGAGCTGCGCGGCGTCGCGGTGCACTGGCTTCGCGAGCACGCCGCCGTCGTGCAGGGCGCGGGCACCGAGCTCGGCCGCAGCATCGCTTACGTGCTGATCGCGATGATCATCGGCGCGCTGCTGTCGTTGCAGGAAGAGGTCGGCACGCCGGCCGATCAGCGGCCGCTGGCGCGCGCGCTGAAGGAGCGCGTGCGACGCTTCGGCAACGCATTCCGCCGCGTGGTGCTCGCGCAAGGCTGGATCTCCGCGCTCAACACCGGCCTGACCTGGCTCTACCTCGCCGTGGCGCTGCCGCTGTGCGGCGTGCATCTGCCGCTGGTGAAGACGCTGCTGTTGCTGACCTTCGTCGTCGGCCTTCTGCCGGTCGTGGGCAACCTGATCAGCAACAGCGCGATCGTCATCGTGAGCTTCAGCCAGGGCATGCCGGTGGCGATCGCGTCGCTGACCTTCCTCGTCGTCACCCACAAGCTCGCTTACTTCCTCAACGCGCGGATCATCGGCTCGAAGATCCAGGCGCGCGCCTGGGAAATCCTCGTCGCCATGCTGGTGATGGAAGCGACGTTCGGCATCGGCGGGCTGGTCGCGGCGCCGATCTATTACGCGTATCTCAAGGACGAGCTCTCCGCGCGCGGATTGGTGTAGCTGTTGGTTGAGAGAGGTTCGCTGATCTGATCTGGCGGGGGCGTTCGGCCGCCATGGATGGCGGACGACGAGGCGGCCAGGGAAGGCTAGCTTGGCCGTCCCCCCGACAGATCAGATCAGCGGACGTCCCACATCAGCCGCGGATGAGCGTCCCGATCCCTTCGTCCGTGAACAGCTCGAGCAGCACGGAATGCTCGACGCGCCCGTCGATGATGTGCGCCGACTTCACGCCGGAGTTCACGGCGTCGAGCGCACAGCGGATCTTCGGCAGCATGCCGCCGGAGATGGTGCCGTCGGCGATGAGCTTCTCGACCTGCTGAGGCGACAAGCCGGTCAGCACGTTGCCTTTCTTGTCGAGCACGCCTTGCGTGTTGGTGAGCAGCACGAGCTTCTCGGCCGCGATCACCGACGCCAGCTTGCCGGCGACGAGATCGGCGTTGATGTTGTAAGCCTCGCCGTGCTCGCCGACGCCGACCGGCGCGATCACGGGAATGAAGCCGCCGGTCTCCAGATGCGCGACCACCCGCGGATCGATCTTCTCGACGTCGCCGACCTGGCCGATGTCCTGGCCGTTCACCGTCATCTTCTTCGCGCGGATCAGCCCGCCGTCCTTGCCGGTGAGCCCGACCGCGCGGCCGCCCGCGTGATTGAGCGCCGAGACGATCGCCTTGTTGACCAGGCCGCCGAGCATCATCTCGACGACATCCATGGTCTCTTCGTCGGTGACGCGCATGCCCTCGACGAAGCGCGACTGCTTGCCGAGCTTCTCCAGATGCGAGCCGATCTGCGGCCCGCCGCCGTGCACGACCACGGGGTTCATGCCGACCAGCTTCATCAGCACGACGTCGCGCGCGAACGAGGCGATCATGTCGTCGTCCTTCATCGCGTTGCCGCCGTACTTGACGACCACGGTCTTGCCGCCGAAGCGCCGGATGTACGGCAGCGCCTCGGTCAGCACGCGCGCGATGTTTTGCGCGTTGGAAAGGTCGATCGGCATCGAAAGGCCCTCGGAAGGGGGCGGATTATGCCTAATGCTTGCCGGTGCTGCCGAAGCCGCCGGCACCGCGCTGAGTGGCGTGGAACTCGGTGACCATCTCGAATTCCGCGCGCACGACTGGCACGAACACGAGCTGCGCGATGCGCTCGCCGGGATTGATCGTGAACGTCGACTGTCCGCGATTCCAGCACGAGACCATCAGCTCGCCCTGATAGTCGGAGTCGATCAGCCCGACGAGATTGCCAAGGACGATGCCGTGCTTATGGCCCAGCCCGGAGCGGGGCAGGATCACCGCGGCGAGATGCGGATCGGCGATGTAGATCGCAAGCCCGGTCTTGATCAGCGTCGTCTCGCCCGGCTTCAGCTCCTGCGGCTGGTCGAGCACGGCGCGCAGATCGAGGCCGGCCGAGCCGTCGGTGGCGTAGGCGGGCAGCGGCAATTCCCTGCCGACGCGCGCGTCGAGGATTCTCAGCTGGATCTTCTTCAAGCGCTTCGATTTCCGTAGCGCTCGGCGATCGCGGCGGCGACTTCGCGCGCGAGGTCGGTCTTGGATTTCTGCGCAAGCTCCTTGTCGCCGCCGTGCCAGAACAGGTGCAGGGCGTTGTCGTCGCGATCGAAGGCGCGGCCGTTGCCGACCCAATTGGCGGCGACGAGGTCGAGCTTCTTCTTCTCGAGCTTCTCCTGCGCGTGCTCGGCGAGCTTCTCGGTCTCCGCCGCGAAGCCCACGACGAACATCTTCGGATGCTTCGCGCGGATCTCCGCGAGGATGTCCGACGTACGCTCGAGCTCGACGGACAATGCATCGTCCTTCTTCTTGATCTTCTCTTTCGCCGCGGCCTTGGGCCGATAGTCCGCGACCGCGGCGGTGCCGACGAAGATCTGCGCGCCGTCCGCGGCGCTCATCGCGGCCGACAGCATCTGCTCGGCGGTCTCGACGTCGACGCGCTCGATGCCGCGCGGCGTCGGCAGGCTCACCGGACCCGCGACGAGGGTTACGCGAGCGCCGAGCGCCGCGAGCGCCTGCGCCAGCGCGAAGCCCTGCTTGCCCGAAGAGCGGTTGGTGATCACGCGCACCGGATCGAGCGGCTCGCGCGTCGGTCCCGCCGTGACGACCACACCGACGCCGCGCAGCGGACCTTGCGACAGGGCCTGCGCGACGGCGTCGCGGATCGTGATCGGCTCCCACATGCGACCGTCGCCGACTTCGCCGCACGCCTGGGATCCCGAGCCGGGACCGAGGACTTGCACGCTGCGAGCGCGCAGCTTCTGCACGTTCTCCTGCGTCGCCTCATTCGCCCACATCAGCCGATTCATCGCGGGCACGACGAAGATCGGACGGTCGGTCGCGACGCAGAGCGTCGTCAGGAGGTCATCCGCGGAGCCCCGTGCGAGCCGCTCGATGAAATTCGCAGACGCGGGCGCGACGACGATCGCATCCGCCCAGCGCGCGAGCTCGATGTGGCCCATCGCCGCCTCGGCCTGCGCGTCGAACAGGTCCGTGCGCACGGGCTTGCCCGACAGCGCCTGGAAGGTGAGCGGCTGGACGAACTCGCGAGCGCTCGCCGTCATCACCACCTGCACTTCGGCGCCGGCTTCCATCAGGCGCCGCGTGAGATCGGCGGCCTTGTACGCGGCGATGCCGCCGGTGACGCCGAGCAGCAAGCGGCGGCCGGCGAGCGATGCGGGACTTGAATCGGGTCGATTCGGCGTCATCTTCGGGATGTTAAAGTCTTCGCGACCATTTTGCCGGGGAGGGCTGACATGACCTGGATCGTGCTGGGCATCATCATCGCGGCGATCGTTTTCCTGATCTCCGTCTACAACGGCCTCATCACGTCGCGCAACGCCTACAAGAACGCGTTCGCGCAGATCGACGTCCAGCTGCAGCGGCGGCACGACCTGATCCCGAACCTGGTCGAGACGGTCAAGGGCTACATCAAGCACGAGCGTGAGACGCTCGAGGCCGTGATCGCGGCGCGCAATTCGGCGGTGACCAGCCTGAAGAACGCAGCCGCGAGCCCCGGCGATCCGGCGGCGATGAAGCAGCTCGCCGACACCCAGGCCGTGCTGACCGGCGCAATGGGCCGGCTGATGGCGGTCGCCGAAGCGTATCCGGACCTGAAGGCCAACCAGAACATGATGCAGCTCTCCGAGGAACTCACCTCCACGGAGAACAAGGTCGCCTTCGCGCGCCAGGCGTACAACGATTCGGTGATGTA
>DASRHK010000063.1:0-6534 GCA_035650495.1 Nevskiaceae bacterium
CAGGCACGCGTCCGCGGACAGGCGACCGCACCGGAGCGTCCGTACGACACGCCCGACGGCGCCGAGAATCCGGTGATCATCGCCGGCTTCGGGCCGTTCGGGCAGATCGTCGCGCGCGCGATGCGCGTGCGCAAGATCGGCTTCACCGTGCTGGAGAAGAATCCCGAGCAGGTCGATTTCGTGCGCCGCTTCGGCAACAAGATCTTTTACGGCGACGCCGGCCGGATGGATCTGTTGCGCGCCGCGCGCGCCGACAAGGCCAAGGCATTCGTGCTGACCATCCCGAAGCTCGAGGCGTCCGTGCAGATCGCGGAGACGGTGCGCAAGCATTTCCCGCATCTCACCATCTGGGCGGTCGCGGTCGATCGCAATCACGCGATGCACCTGATGGATCTCGGCATCAAGCACGTGATCCGCCGCTCGTACTTCTCGAGCCTGGAGATGACGCGCCAGCTGCTGATGGACTTCGGCGACAGCGAGCTGCAGGCCGCCGAGACGCTACGCAAGTTCCGCGCGCACGACGAAGCGACGCTGCTCAAGCAGCAGGCGGTGTTCCGCGACGAGCAGAAGCTGATCCAGACCTCGCAGGAATCGGTGCGCGAGCTCGAGCAGCTGTTCGAGGCCGATCGCGAAGTGCCGGCGGAGGCCCCGTCCGCCACGGCGCCGGAGTCGGCGTAAGCTCACGACGCATGAACGAGTTCACGCCGCACACTTTCGTCTCGCTGCTCGCGCTCGGCATGGCGCTCGCCTTCCTGTCGGCGGATCGCTACTCGAAAACCTCGCAGGCGCTCGCCGCGGGACTTGCATTCATCGGCATCGGCATCTGGCTCAACGTGACGCTGGTGGTCGACAACCTGCATCCGCCGCGCTGGAGCGGCCTGCTCGGCCTGCCGGATGCCGCGTCGATCATCATGATGCTCGAGTGGCTGCTGCGCGTGCGGCGTACCGTGCCGGTCGGCGCCGCGACCAACGTGAAGTTCGGCGATCGGCTGCTGCGCATCGGCCAGCTCTGCGGCGTGTTCTACGCGATCGCCTCGCTCGCGCTGCCCGATGCGCGATCGCAATTGTTCCTGCGCGCGCTGCAGGTGCCGGGTGCGCTGCGCTCCTGGCAGTTCTGGATCTTCGCGACGCCGATCCTCGTCTCGCTGCTGCTCGGCACCGCGGCGATCCTGCTGCTGCTCAATCGCCGGCCCGATCGCGCGGAAACCACGCGCGTGATCGCCTTCTCGATCGGCGCGCCGTTCATGGCCGCCGGCTTCATCCTGCCGATCCAGGCCGCCGCGGTGTCGGTGCTGATCGGCGAGATCATCTTCCTGATCGGCTCGGTGCACTACCACGTGCTGCAAGGCAATCGCGGGGCGTTCATGTCGCGCTTCCTGTCGCCGCAGGTCGCGGCGATGGTGCGCGATCGCGGGCTCGAGAGCGCGATGGAGCAGAAGTCGCTCGAAGTCACCGTCGTGTGCTGCGACATCCGCGGCTTCACGCCGTATGCGCAGGCCAATGCGCCGACGCAGGTGATCCAGGTGCTGCGCGACTACTACGACGCGGTCGGCGGCGTCGTCGCCGAGTTCGGCGCGACCATCAAGGATTTCGCGGGCGACGGAATCCTGATCTTGATCGGCGCGCCGCTGCCGGTGCCCGATCAGGCGCAGCGCGGGATCGAGATGGCGCGGCGCATCCGCGAGATCGCTCGCGACGTGGTGAAGCGATCGAGCACCGCGACGCATCGGCTCGGCCTGGGCGTCGGCGTCGCCACGGGTCAGGTGGCGGTCGGCATCATCGGCTCGTCGTCGCGACTCGAGTACACCGCCGTCGGGCCCGCGGTGAATCTGTCGTCGCGGCTCTGCGAGCTTGCTGCCGACGGCGAGATCCTCATCGATTCGCGCACCGGCGATCTCGCCGGCCAGGCTGGCCTGAAGGCCCGCGATCCGCTGCCGGTGAAGGGCTACGAGGAGCCGGTCGCGCTATTCGCGGTCGCCGCCTAGCGAAGCAAAGTCGGAAATCTCCTACACCGCGCGCGCTGGAACGAGCGTAGCGTCGGAGCCGTCGGGTTGTGGGTTTCCGGGGATTCTTCATGGACGAAGCGGTGCATCCAGCCATTGCCGTGGCCAACGAATTCCTGCGGCGCGCGCGCGAGGCGTATCGCACGCTCTCCGCGACGCAGCTCCATGAGCTCGTCTACTGCGCGCACGGCTGGCATCTCGTCCTGACCGGACACCCCCTCATCAGCGGCCCGGTCGCTGCCGATCGGCGCGGCGTGTTCATCCCCGATCTGCGGCTCGCCGGCTGTCTTGGCGCCGAGCCTGTCGAAGGGCTGCTGCACGAGTCCCACAAGCCCGATTCGTTCCCACGCGTCGAGGAAGATCTCTCGGCGGACATCACGATCGGTCATGTGTGGCAGGACTACGGCCCGCTTTCGCGTTACGACCTGACGCGGCTGATCCTCGCGCCGGGCGGCCCGTGGGATCAGGTGTGGAATCTCGACGAGCGCCATGAATCGGTGCTCATCCCCAATCGGCTGCTGCGCGAGTGGTTCGGCCAGGTCGCGACGTGGCGCACCGCGGCCGATCACGTGTCGGCTGCGGTCGATCGCGCGCTCGACAATCGCCCGGAGTTCCGCGGCCCGATCGCGGTCGACGGCAGCGTCAAGGCCGGACCTGCGTTCAACGAGGCGATGCAGTCGGACAGCGATCGCGTGCACGAGCTGCGCGTGCAGCAGCGGCACGCTTGACGCGCTAGCTCGCTTGCGATCCGATCGCGACGTGCACGCGGGCG
Source organism: Nevskiaceae bacterium (assembly GCA_035650495.1). Taxonomy (GTDB): domain Bacteria; phylum Pseudomonadota; class Gammaproteobacteria; order Nevskiales; family Nevskiaceae; genus DASRHK01. The sequence continues at coordinate 2,776 of DASRHK010000063.1, forward strand.
TCGGCGCCCGACCACGCGCGATACATCTGCTGTGAGTTGAACGGCGTCACCAACGCGCCGTCGCGGCCGATCGCGATGCAGCCACCCTTGCCGCCGAGCGAGCGCATGTCCTCGAGCGCCGCATCGCAGGCCGCTTGAAGCGACTCGCGCGCGTAGAGCACGCGCGCGTGCACCTGATAGCCGAACACGCTGCGCATGAAGCACTCGCCGGTGCCGGTGCACGAGATCGCGACGCTGCGATTGTCCGCGTAGGTGCCGGCGCCGATGATGGGCGAATCGCCGACGCGGCCGGGATGCTTGTTGGTGAGCCCGCCGGTCGACGTCGCCGAAGCGAGATTGCCTTTCACGTCGCGCGCGACCGCGCCGACGGTGCCGAACGCGGAATCCTGATCGAGCACGATGATCCCTTTCGCGTGCGCAGTCTTGAGCTGATGGAAGCGCTCTTCGGTCACGAAGTGATCGGGCGTGACTTCCTTCAAGCCGAGCTCGCGGCCGAGCTGCTCCGCCCCGGTGCCCGCGAACAGAACGTGCGGGCTCTTCTCCATCACGGCGCGCGCGAGGCGGATCGGGCTCTCCGATCGCATCACGCCGGTCACCGCGCCGGCGGCGCGCGTCGCGCCGTCCATGATCGCCGCGTCGAGCTCCGGCATGCCGTCGCGATTGAGCACCGCGCCGACGCCGGCGTTGAACAGCGGGCATTCCTCCAGCAGCACCACCGCGCGCTCGACGACGTCGAGCGCCGCGCGACCTTCGCGCAGCAGCGCGACCGCTTCCTCGGCGATCGCGCGCAACGCGTCGCGATGCTCGGCTTGATCGCGCTGCATCGCGTCGCCCGCGCCGCCGTGTAACGCAAAGCGGATTTGCTCCTTCATCGTCACAATGTACCCGTGAACTGGATTCTGTTCAGCATCCTCGCGTACATCGTGAGCCAGCTCGTGCTCGCCTTCGTCGTCTCGCGGCGGCCGAAGACGGAGACCGACTATCTGCTCGCGGGCCGCAGCCTCGGACCTTGGCTCGGCACCTTCACGGTGTTCGCGACGTGGTTCGGCGCCGAGTCGTGCGTCGGTGCAGCCGGCGAAGCCTATAAGCACGGCCTGTCCGGCGTGATCACCGATCCGTTCGGCTACGCGCTCGGGCTCGTGCTGATGGGATTGCTGATCGCAGTGCCGCTGTGGAAGCGGGGGCTGGTCACGCTCGCCGATCTGTTCCAGCGACGCTACGGCGAAGGCGTCGAGCGGCTCGCGGCGATCATCATGATCCCGACGTCGGTGCTGTGGGCCGCGGCGCAGGTGCGCGCGTTCGGGCAGGTGCTCGCGTCGGCTTCCGACCTCGGCATCTTCGCGGCGATCACGATCGCGGCGGTGGTGGTCATCGTCTACACGGCGGTCGGCGGCATGTGGGCCGACGCTGTGACCGATCTCCTGCAAGGCGTCGTGCTGATCGTGGGCGTCGCGGCGCTCGCGATCGCACTCGCGTTCAACGGCGGCATCGAGGCGTTCCACAATCTGCCGGCGGAGCGCCTGTCCTTCGTCGGCGATCATCCGATCCTCGAGCGGATCGAGACGTTCGCGGTACCGGTGCTGTCGTCGATCGCGGCACAGGAGCTCGCGTCGCGCGTGCTCGCGATCCGCAATCCGACGCTCGCGCGCAACGCAACCATCGGCTCCGGCTTGATCTATCTCGCCGTCGGATTGATCCCGGTGAGCCTCGGGCTGATCGCGAGCGCGTACATCGGCGAGAACGCGGACGCGGAGCAAGTGCTGTCGCGCATCGCGCAGCAGCAGCTCAACCTGCCGCTCTACATCCTGTTCCTCGGCGCGCTGGTGTCCGCGATCCTGTCGACGCTGTCCGGCGCGCTGCTGGTCGCGGGATCACTCGCGGCGCACAACATCGTGCTGCCGCTGCAGCCGAAGCTGAAAGAGAACTATCGATTGCTGACCAATCGCGTCGCCGTCGTCGTGTTCGGCTTCGTTTGCTACGGCATCGCGCTGTCGAGCGAGAGCGTCTACGACCTCGTGCAGGAGAGCTCGAGCCTCGGCTCCGCCGGGATCCTCACGCTCATCGTGTTCGCGCTGTGGGGCGGCAAGCTCGGCGGCAAGGCAGCCGCTTACGCGGCGCTGCTCGCGAGCCTCGGCGTGTACGTGTTCGGGCGCCACACGTACCACATCGAATATCCGTACCTCACGTCGCTCGGTGCGGCGCTCGGCGCGTATCTCGTCGCCGCGCTGATCTTCAGTACTTCACGGAGCAACCGTAGTTCGCCGTCACCGGCTGACTGACCGGCTTGCCGGCCATCGCCTCGTCGAGCGCGACGCGCACGTACTGCGTGGCTTTGGGCAGGTCCTCGTCGTCGGCGCTCGCGATGCTGTCGATGCCGCCGGCGTAGATCAGCTTGCCGCCCGGATCGACGACGAACATGTGCGGCGTGGTCTTCGCGCCGTAGAGATGTCCCACCTCGCCCTTCTCGTCGAGCAGCACCGCGGTCGGTGACGCGCCGCGATCCTTCGTGAGCTTGTTGGCTTCCGCGCCGCTGACGTGTCCTTCCTTGCCGGGCGCCGAAGAGATGATCGTCAGCCAGACCGCGCCTTTCCCCGTCGCTTCCTTCTGCTGATCCTGCATGTTGTGCGTGCGGTAGTGCTTCTGCACGAACGGGCAGCCGTTGTTGGTCCACTCGAGCACGACGTACTTGCCCTTGAAGTCGGCGAGCGAAACCTGCTTGCCGAAGCTGTCGGTCGCGGTGAACAGGGGCGCAGGCTCGCCGACTTTCACGGCGGCGGACGCTTGCTGACAGGCCGCGACGAGCAGCAGCACAACGAGCGAGATGGATTTCACGACACGCATCGACTACTCCTTCGGCGCGGCGAGCGCCTCGATCAACGACTCCGGGGTGAGGATCTGCGGCAGCACCTGCGGCTCGCCGCCGTCGCGATAGACGAGATACAGCGGCACGCCCGATCTCCCAAAGCGCGCCAGCGCCTGCGTGATCACCGGATCGGGGCGCGTCCAGTCGCCGATCATCTCGGCGACGTGGTTCTTCGCGAAGGCCTGCCGAACCGAATCGCGCGACAGCACGGCACGCTCGTTCACCTTGCACGTGAGACACCAGTCGGCGGTGAAGTTCACGAAGATGGTTCGATGCTCGGCGCGCAGCTGCGCGAGCCGCGCTTCCGAGTACGGCTCGCTGGAGGCTTCAGCGTGGGTCGCGACTTCCATCGTGTGCATCGAGCGCAGCGCGGGATGCGCGAGCAGCGCGAAGGCGACGACGGTCGCGATCCAGCGTGAGACGCGCGCGGTCGTCGACGTGAACCGTCGCGTCCACAGCGCGAACGCGACGACGACGAGGCCGATCGCGACGATGCCGGCGCCATCGGGGCCCGCCTGTCGCGACAGCACCCACAAGAGCCACGCGACGGTGAGGAACAGCGGGAACGCCATCAGCTCGCGGAAGCTCTCCATCCACGCGCCGGGCTTCGGCAGCCAGCCGGCGAGCTTCGGCACGAAGCCCATCAGCAGGAACGGTGACGCGAGTCCCAAGCCGAGCATCGCGAAGACGAGCAGCGCCACGATCGCAGGCTGCGTCACCGCATAGCCGAGCGCCGCGCCCATGAACGGCGCCGTGCACGGGCTCGCGACCAGCGCGGCGAGCACGCCGGTGAAGAACGAGCCGCCGAGCCCTTTGGATTGCGTGAGCGACTGGCCAAGGCCCATGAAGCCCACGCCGAACTCGGTGACGCCGGCGAGCGCGAGTCCCATCGCGAA
>DASRHK010000064.1:0-13593 GCA_035650495.1 Nevskiaceae bacterium
CACCGAAGGAAAACTCGGCGGCCAGGCGCAGGTGCCGGGCGTCGCGGGAACCTGGAAGGATCTCACCGACAACGTCAACGTCATGGCGGCGAACCTGACGGAGCAGGTGCGCGGCATCGTGAAAGTGGTGACCGCGGTCGCGAACGGCGACTTGGGTCAGAAGCTCACCGTGCAGGCGAAGGGCGAAGTCGCGGCGCTCGCCGACACCATCAACAACATGACCTCGACGCTTGCGATCTTCGCCGAGCAGGTGACGACCGTCGCGCGCGAAGTCGGCGTCGAAGGCCGACTCGGCGGTCAGGCGAACGTGCCCGGCGCCGCCGGTACGTGGAAGGACCTCACCGGTAACGTGAACCTGCTCGCGGCGAATCTGACGACGCAGGTGCGCGCGATCGCGGAAGTCGCCACCGCCGTGACCAAGGGCGACTTGACGCGTTCGATCCAGGTCGATGCGCGCGGCGAAGTCGCCGAGCTGAAAGACAACATCAACACGATGATCGGCAACCTCCGTCTGACCACGGAGCGCAACAACGAGCAGGACTGGCTGAAGACCAACATGGCGCGCTTCACCGGCATGTTGCAGGGTCAGCGCGATCTCGCCACGGTCGGACGCATGCTCTTGTCCGAGCTTGTGCCGCTGGTCAGCGGTCACCAGGGCCTGCTGTATCGCATGGTCGAAGGCCAGGACGGCAAGCCGTTCCTCAAGTTGCTCGCGGCGTACGGCAATCCGAAGGACGAGGGCTATCCCGATCGTCTCGAGCCGGGCGAGGGTCTGCTCGGTCAGTGCGCGGTCGACAAGCGCCGCATCCTCGTCACTGACGTGCCGCAGGACGCGGTGCCGGTCGGAACCGTTCTCCTGCGCGCGCTGCCGAGATCGATCGTCGTGTTCCCGATCGTATTCGAAGGCCAGATCAAGGCGGTGCTCGGGCTCGCGTCGCTGGAGCGCTTCTCCGCATCGCATCTGTCGTTCCTCGATCAGCTGACCACGTCGATCGGCATCGTGCTCAACTCGATCGAAGCGACGATGCAGACCGAAGCGCTGCTGACGCAGTCGCAGCAGCTCGCCGCGGAATTGCAGACGCAGCAGCGCGAGCTGCAGCAGACCAACGAGCAGCTGGCGCAGAAAGCCCAGCAGCTCGCCGAGCAGAACGCGGAAGTCGAGCGCAAGAACCAGGAAATCGAGCAGGCGCGCCGCGCGGTGGAGGAGAAGGCCGCCGAGCTCGCGCTCACCTCGAAGTACAAGTCCGAGTTCCTCGCGAACATGTCGCACGAGCTGCGCACGCCGCTGAACTCGATCCTGATCCTGGGTCAGCAGCTGTGCGACAACCCGGAAGGCAACCTCACCAACAAGCAGGTCGAGTTCGCGCGCACCATCCACGGCGCCGGCACCGATCTGCTCAACCTGATCACCGACATCCTCGATCTGTCGAAGATCGAGTCGGGCACGGTCACGGTCGATGCCGAGGATGTCTCGTTCCAGACGCTGCTCGCGACGATGGAGCGCAACTTCCGCCATGAGGCGGAGAACCGCAAGCTGTCGTTCGAGATCATCGCCGACGCCGACGTCGGCAAGACGATCATCACCGACAGCAAGCGCCTCATGCAGGTGCTGAAGAACCTGCTGTCGAATGCCTTCAAGTTCACCGAGCACGGCGGCGTCAAGCTGCACGTGTCGAAGGTGACCGGCGGCTTCTCGAGCGACCACCCGGTGCTCAAGATGGGCGAGCCGGCAATCTCGTTCGAAGTGTCCGACACCGGCATCGGCATCCCGCTCGACAAGCAGAAGCTCATCTTCGAGGCGTTCCAGCAGGCCGACGCGTCCACCTCGCGCAAGTACGGCGGCACCGGGCTCGGTCTCGCCATCTCGCGCGAGCTCGCGTCGCTGCTCGGCGGTGAGATCCAGCTGCATTCCACGCCGGGCACCGGCTCAACCTTCACGCTGTATCTGCCGCTGCGTTACGCCGGCGCAAGCGCGTCGCGCACGAGCGTCGACGCGAAGGCGGGCAACAAGGAGAGCATTTCGTTCCCGGCCGTGCGTGCTTCCGAGCGCCCGATCGTTCAGGTGCCCGACGATCGCGAGAACATCGAGCCGGGCGACACCGTGCTGCTGATCGTCGAGGACGATCCGCACTACGCGAGGCTGCTGCTCGATCTCGCGCGCGACAAGGGCTTCAAGGTCCTGGTCGCGATGCGCGGCATCGAGGCGCTCGACCTCGCGCGCAAGCACAAGCCGAGCGCTGTCTCGCTCGACGTGTTCCTGCCCGACATGCTCGGCTGGACGGTGCTGTCGCAGCTCAAGCAGAACCCCGAGACGCGGCACATCCCGGTTCAGATGGTCACGCTCGACGAGGATCGCCAGCACGGCTTGGCGCGCGGCGCCTTCTCGTTCGTCACCAAGCCGACGACGTCCGAAGGTCTCGATGCGGCGCTCACGCGCATCAAGGAATACGCGTCGCCGCGCCGTCGCCAGCTGCTCGTCATCGAGGACAACCCGGCCGAGCGCATGTCGATCACCGAGCTGCTCGGGCACGACGACATCGACATCCGCACCGCCGCGACCGGCGAGGAAGCGCTGAAGGAGCTGCGTGAGAACACCTTCGACTGCGCCGTGCTCGACCTCCGGCTCCCCGACATGTCGGGGTTCGAGGTGCTCGAGAAGATCCGCGATCACGAGACGCTCGGCGATCTGCCGGTCGTCGTGTTCACCGGCAAGGAGCTGTCGGCCGAGGAAGACGCGCGGCTGCGCACGCTGGCACGCAGCGTCGTGGTGAAGGGTGTCGAATCGCCCGAGCGCCTGCTCGACGAGACGTCGCTATTCCTCCATCGCATCATCTCCGACCTGCCGGAGAACAAGCAGGACATGCTGAAGAAGCTGCACGACTCGGACGAGGACCTGCAGGGCAAGTCGGTGCTGGTGGTCGACGACGACGCGCGCAACATCTTCGCGCTGTCGTCGGTGCTCGAGCGCCGCGGCATGAAGGTGAAGACGGCGACGACCGGACGCGAGGCGATCTCGCTGATCGACGCGCAGCCCGAGGACACCGCGATCGTGCTGATGGACATCATGATGCCGGAGATGGACGGCTATCAGACGATGAACGTGATCCGCAAGAATCCGAAGCTGCGACGGCTGCCGATCATCGCGCTCACTGCGAAGGCGATGAAGGGCGACCGTGAGAAATGCCTCGAGGCGGGCGCGTCGGATTACCTGGCGAAGCCGGTGAACACGGAGCAGCTGCTGTCCGTGCTGCGCACGTGGCTGCACCGGTGACCCTGTTCGGAGAGATCGGCGTGAGCAAGGACAAGCTCAACATCCTCCTGGTCGACGACCAGCCCGGGAAGCTGCTGACCTACGAGGCGATCCTCGCGGAGCTCGGCGAGAACCTGGTCAAGGTCACCTCGGGCAACGAGGCGCTGCAGCATCTGCTGAAGAACGAGTTCGCCGTCGTCCTCGTCGACGTCTGCATGCCGAACATCGACGGCTTCGAGCTCGCCTCGCTGATCCGCAGCCATCCGCGCTGCGAGAAGACGGCGATCATCTTCATCTCGGCGATCCAGCAGACCAACCTCGATCAGATCAAGGGCTACGAGAGCGGCGCGGTCGACTACCTCTCCGTGCCCGTGGTGCCCGAGCTCTTGCGCGCGCGCGTGCGCGTGTTCTGCGATCTCTACCGCAAGACCGCCGCGCTCGAGAACATGAACCGCCAGCTGGAGCAGCGGGTGGCCGAGCGCACCGCGGAGCTCGAGCGCGATCTCGAGGAGCGCAAGCGCCTGCAGGAAGCGCTGCAGCAATCCGATCGTCGCAAGGACGAGTTCCTCGCGGTGCTCGCGCACGAGCTGCGCAATCCGCTCGCGCCGATCCGCACGGCTGCGGACATCATGCGGGTGAAGCCGCTGACCGATCCGGCGCTGATGCAATGCCGCGACGTCATCGGTCGCCAGGTCGAGCAGCTCACGCGTCTCGTCGACGATCTGCTCGACGTCTCGCGCATCACCAGCGGCAAGCTGCGCTTGCAGAAGCAGCTCATCGAGATCTCCGCGATCGTGCAGCGCGCGGTCGAGACGCAGAAACCGATCTTCGACGAGCGCCGGCAGCAATTGGTCGTGGAGCTGCCCAAGGAGCCGCTGGTGCTCGAAGGCGATCTCACGCGCCTGTCGGAAGCGCTCGCCAATCTCCTCAACAACGCTGCGAAATATTCCAACGATGGTGGCCGCGTCATGCTGCGCATCGAGCGCGCGGGCCCGCAGATCATCATTCGCGTGAAAGACCAGGGCGTCGGCATCCCGCAGGAGATGCTGCCGCGCGTGTTCGAGCTGTTCACGCAGGTCGATCAGTCGCTGCATCGCTCGCAGGGCGGGCTCGGCATCGGGCTCGCGCTGGTGCGCAACCTCGTCGAGATGCATGGCGGCACCATCGACGGCACCAGCGAAGGCATCGGCAAGGGCAGCGAGTTCGTCATGCGGCTGCCGCTGCGTCCGGAGAAGCATGGGTTGAACAACGAGGCCGAGCGCGTGGTCCCGATCGCGTCGGGCTACGGGCGCATCCTCGTCGTCGACGACAACTCCGACGCCGCCGAGATGCTGGCGACGATGCTGCGCTTCGACGGCATCGACGTGCAGACCGCGAACGACGGGCAGCAGGCGCTGCTCGCGCTCGAGCGCTTCCGCCCGGACATGGTGCTGCTCGACATCGGCATGCCGGGCATGAGCGGCTACGAGGTTGCGCGCGCGATCCGCGCGCACGCACACGGCGCCGGCATCATGCTGGTCGCCGCGACGGGCTGGGGCCAGGACGATGATCGCCGTCGCGCGCGCGAAGCGGGCTTCGACGAGCACGTCACCAAGCCGGTGGATCGTGCGCAATTGATGCGCTTGATCACCAAGCCGCGACGCTCGGATCGTGGCGGATCGGGAATCCAGAAGGCATCATAGGGCGATGCGAATCGCCCTCACTGCTGTGCTGATGGTTGGCCTGTCCGGCTGCGCGGAATTCTGGGAGATGAATTCCCAGAACCCGGCGCTCAAGCTGCCGCCGGCGGATGCGTCCGAGTACGCGCCTTACGAGAAATCCGGCAACGCGTCGATCTCGGGCCAGGCGTTCTTGGTCACCACGAGCGGCGATGCGAAGAAAGCCGCCGGCAAGGAAGTCACCTGCGATCCGGCGACGAGCCTTTCGCGGCGCTGGTGGAACGACGCGCGCGTCTACGAGCGGATCCAGCCGCGCATGCCGGACGATCCGAAATTCCTGTCGATGCGCAAGACCGTCACCGCCGACGCCGACGGCCGCTTCACGTTCGACAATCTTCCGGCGGGCGATTACCTGATCCGCACGACGATCGAATGGGAGCCGCTGCATTGCGGCGAGCCCGGCTACAGCTACTGCTCGAAGCAGGCAGGCGCGGTCGGCGGCCTCGTGCACGTCAATGCGGGCGAGAAGAAGAACGTGATCTTCGGCAAGGACGCGGTCGCGCTGCCGGACTGGACGAAGAAGTAATCCGCGCGCTGCAAAGAAAAAGGCCACCGGGAAGGTGGCCTTTCGTTTTGGTGGAGACGGCGGGAATCGAACCCGCGTCCGACAATCCTCCGCCCTTGGACCTACATGCGTAGCCAGCTCTTTGGTTTTGGTCGCTGACTCCCGGAGTGGCACGGAGCGCCAGCGCTTATCTCCTTAAGGATTTAACAGATCGGCCAAGAGCGGGCTTCACTGCGAGTCGATGAGAGTCGACGGTTGATTCAGCGGCATCGACACCGGCTGGTCAACCGCTCGCGGGGCTTAAGCCGCGAGGGCGTAGTTCGCGTCGTTCGCAACTAGCTTGGTTGCGGATGGTTTTACGATGTCTTCCGCACATCGGCATGCACCTCGGGTTTCGATATCGCCGTCGAGCCCAGATCGTCCCCAAGTCGCCGGATAAGACTAGCACAGCGACCCCGAGTTCCCCCTCAGGGATGTGGGGAATTCCTCTCGATTTCCGCGATCGCGGCCTTCGCCTCGTCGCGATAGCAGCTGCTCTTGAACCAGCCGCCGATGCCCTTGCCGAGCACTGCGCGCAGCGCGGGCAGGGTGCGCGGATCGTGCAGCGCCCGGATCTTGGCGATGGCCGCTTTCTTGGCATCGCACGAGCCTGCGGTCTCGATCTCGTGCATCGCGACGAAGTACGGATCGATCCGATCCGCGAAGCCGAGTTCGTTCAAGAGATCGGCGGCGCGCTGGCCGCCGAGATCGCGCGCGGTGGCGGTGCGCTTGGCCAGCGCGTCGATCATCGGCGCGCTCGGATACTTCTTGATGATCGGGATCGCGAGATCGCTCGCCCACGACAGGCAGGCGACGACGCGCGTGGCGACGACCGGATCGTCCTGCAGCGAGGGCTGCAGCTCGAGCGCCTTGGCGTAAGCGGGCGCGGCTTCGCGGCGCCGGTTGCGATCGAAGGCCTTGTTGCCCTTGTCGAGCCACTCGCGCGCTTCGGAATCTTTCGGCACGACGGGCGTCGTGGGCGTGTCGCCGATCGATGGCGGGAAGTCCGGTGCGGTCGCGGCCGATGGTGACGCGCCGAGCGTCGAGGACGCAGGCTCCATGCGCGCTTCGGCGATCTCTTCGCCGCGCGACAGCCACCAGATCAGCGCGAACGCGCTCAACGCGAGCGCGCCGAGCATCGGCGCCAGGCGCACGGGCGGCGGCAGCGTGAGCGCCGGCCCGACGAGCCATTCCTTCCACACCGAATGCCCGACGACGGGCAGGCTGCGCACGCGATTGACCAGGACCGCCAGCGGGCCGACGGTCGCCGCCGAGCGATGCATGCCGCCGTACGGCAGCTCGCCGGGCGCATCGCCGAGCTCCTCGCCGCCCGGTACGAGACGATTCACCTGCCGCGGCGGCACGGTGAACAGCTTCACCGCCTCGGGGATGCCTTTGAGCTTGTGGCGGCCGGCGAGCACGCTCGGCACCTCGGCCTTGTTCATCGCGAGGTAGACCGCTTCGGTGAAGTAGATCTGGTCGGGCGGCGTCATGTGCTCGACGCGCGACGCGACGTTGACCGCCTCACCGAAGATGTCGCTGCCGTCGACGCGCACTTCGCCGACGTTGATCGCCACGCGGATGTGGATCTGCTCGAGCGACGGCCGGCGGTAGTTGTACTCGGCGAGCGCGTCGTGCATCGCCATTCCGCAGCGCACGGCGTCGGTGGGGGAGCGGAAGCCGAGCATCAGGCTGTCGCCGATCGATTTCACGCGACGTCCGCCGAAGCGCGCGACCAGCGGCAGCAGGATGCGGTTGTGATCGCGCAGCATCGCGCGGTTCTGGTCGCGCGACTGCTTCGACGTCAGCTCGGTGTAGCCCACGATGTCCGTGAACATCACCGTTAGGTTTTCGGTTTGCGCCATCGGCGTCGACCCGCGCCGGCTCTTCTCCTTTCGGGCGTCTAGTCTACCGGGTGGGCGCTCAGTGCCGCAGCAATCGTTCTTTTTGTCGCGTCAATGTCTCAGCAGCCGTTCTTTTTGCCGCTGCCAGTCCTTCTGCTTCTGGTCGTCGCGCTTGTCGTGTTTCTTCTTGCCCTTGCCCAGGCCCACCTGTAGCTTGGCGCGGCCGCGCGTCCAGTGCAGGTCGAGCGGGACCAGCGTGTAGCCGGCGCGCTCGACCTTGCCGATGAGCTTCGACAGCTCGCGCTCGTGCAGCAGGAGCTTGCGCGTGCGCGCAGGCTCGGGATGGACGTGGGTCGAAGCCGAGTTGAGCGGCGTGATGTGCGCGCCGAACAGGAACGCTTCCTCATTGCGCACGATCACGTAGGCCTCGGCGATCTGGGCCCGGCCCGCGCGCAGGCTCTTCACTTCCCAGCCCTGCAGGGCGATCCCGGCCTCGTAGGTTTCCTCGATGAAATAGTCGTGGCGGGCACGGCGATTCGCCGCGATCAACCGTGCCTCGTCCTGCTTGTCGTCCTTGTCGGCCATGCGAAATTATAGAATTGGCCGATGCGCATCCGCGAAAGCAGCCACGGCTACTGGTCGTCCACGCGCGCATTCATCTGGGTCGCCGGCGGCGCCACGATGGGCATCGGCGGCGTCGTGCGTCTGCCGTTCCTGGCGGCGGCGCATGGCGGCTCGGCGTTCTGGCTGGTCTATCTGATCGCGCTCGGGATGCTGACGTGGCCGCTGCTCACGGCCGAATTGATCATGGGACGATGGACGCGCGAGGACGTGATCTCCGGCTTCGCGGTGCTGACGCGCGCGGCGACCGCGCAGCCGTTCTGGAGGCATCTCGGCGTGCTCGCGCTCGCAGCCGCGGCGCTGATCCTGTCGTACTACAGCGTGATCGCAGGTTGGTACATGGCGTACTCGCTGCGCTCCGCCGGCGGCATGCTGAGCGGCGTAGATCTCGAGCGCATCCGCGTGCTGTTCTACGACCTCGCGCAGGATCCGGAGCGCAGCCTCGCGTGGCACACGATCTTCATGGCGACGACTTGCCTGATCGTCGCGCACGGCGCGCGCGACGGCATCGAGCGCGCAGCGTCGTACCTCGCGCCGGCGAGCTTGCTCTTCGCCGTCCTGCTGTTCGTCGCCGGCGTGCTCGACCATCGCGCGCCGCCGGCGCTCGCGCAGCTCTACGGATTCCGGCTCGGCGAGCTCGGCTGGCGCGGCGTGCTCGAAGCGCTCTATCAGGCGTTCTACACGCTCGGCCTCGGTCTCGGCGTGATGATCGCCTACGGCAGCTATCTGCCTTCGCAAACGGCAGTGCCGCGCATCGCCGTTGCCGTGATCGGCGCGAAGACGCTGTTCGCGGTGATGATCGGCACCGTGCTGTTCATCCTGCTCGACGCGCCGGGAGCCGAGCCGGATCAGGGCGTGGTGCAGATCTTCGTGCAGCTGCCAGCCGTGCTGTCCGGCGATTCGGCGGGTCACGCGCTGTCGATCCTGATCTACGTGACGCTGCTGATGGTCACGCTGCTGTCGGCGGTGGCGCTGCTCGAGCCGCCGACGCGCTGGTTGATGGAGCGCTTCCGCGTGCCGCGCGTGTTCGCCGCGATCAACTGCGCGCTGGTGATCTGGTTCGTGGGGCTGGGCACGCTGCTGTCGTTCAACGTGATCGGCGACTTCCGCGTGTTCGGCTTGAACTACTTCGAGATCCTGCAGTGGCTGACCGCGCGGCTGCTGGTCCCTGCGAGCGTGTTCCTGATCTGCACCTACATCGTCCGCGTGCTGCCGGCGGACGTCGCCCGCGCCGGCTGGGGCGAGCGCGATCGGGCGCTGTTCCATCCGTGGTATCAGCTGCTGCGCTATCCGGTCCGATTGAGCCTGATCGCGGTGCTGCTGGTCAGCACCGGCGTGGTGGACTGGCTCGTGTCGCTGTGGAGCTGATCGAAGTCGAAGTCGCTTACGCGCTGCCGGACGAGCAGGTGCTGCTGAAAGTCCGCGTCGCCGCCGGCGCGACACTGCGCGATGCGATCGACGCGTCCGGGATCCTGCGGCGATTCCCGCAGATCGATCTCGCGCGCGACGCGGTCGGCGTTTTCGGGAAAGTCGCGAAGCTCGACGATCGCTTGAGCGCGGGCGATCGCGTGGAGATCTATCGGCCGCTGACGATGGATCCGAAGCAGGCGCGGCGCCAGCGGGCGCTCAAGAAACGTCAGCCCGGCTGATCGCCGCGGACCTTCTCTTCCTTGAGCTTCTTCTCTTCCTTGGCCGCGCTGCCGGTGTCCGGCGCAGTCTTGTCGCCGCCGCTGGGCGGCGCGGCGCCTTCGGTGCGCGCGAGCTTGTCGCCGTCGAAGTAGAGCGACACGGTCCGCGTGAACACCTGTCCGCGTGGCGTCTTGTAATAGCCGACGTAATCCCAGCGATCGTCGCGGAACGGGCTCGCGGCGAGCGGCGTGCCCATCAGGAAGCGCACCTGGTCGCGGGTCATGCCGGTCTTGAGCTGATCGAGCTGCTTCTGCTCGATGACGTTGCCCTGCCGGGTCGGCAGCTTGTAGACCAGCCCGCAGGCGGGCAGGGAAAGCGCGAGGCACAGCGCGACGAGCTTGCGCATGGAGTTTGGTTTGCGGATTTGGATCGGGAACCTGAGCAATAATACTCGAAACCCCCCGGACGACGGCTGCGTGGAAACCAAGGACTTAAGGAACGCCGGGCTCAAGGTCACGCTGCCGCGCGTGAAGATCCTCGAGATGCTGGAGTCGAATCCCGCGCAGCATCTGTCGGCGGAGGACATCTACCGGCGGATGATGGAGCTCGGCGAGGACGTCGGGCTCGCGACGGTCTATCGCGTGCTGACGCAGTTCGAAGCAGCCGGACTGGTACGCCGCCATCACTTCGAAGGCGGCCATGCCGTGTTCGAGCTGGAGCGCGGCCATCACCACGATCACATGGTGTGCATCAAGTGCGGGCACGTCGTGGAGTTCGAGGACGAGATCATCGAGAAGCGCCAGCGCGCGCGCGCCGAGGAGCTCGGCTTCAAGCTGACCGAGCACAGCTTGATCATGTATGGTGAGTGCACGCGGCAGGGCTGCCCGAACCTCCGGACGGCGCCGCGCAAATCTTGAACAGGGGAAGGGTCATGAAACACGTTTCCACGATTGCCGCTGCGCTGTGTCTCGCCGCGTCGGCGGCCTGGGCGGCTGACGAAGGCGGCACGACCGTCGGCCAGGACATCCATCAGGGCGCCGTCGACGTCGGCCACGGTGTGAAGGAAGGCGCGCACGAAGTCGGCCACGGCGTGAAGAGCGGAGCGCACAAGGCCGCGCGGGCGACGAAGAAAGCCGCCAAGGCGACCGGTCACGCCGTCGCGGACACCGCGCGCACGGTCGGCCACGGCATCAAGGAAGGCGCGACGGAAGTCGGTCACACCGTGAAGGAAGCGGTGACCGGCAAGCCGGCCGAACCGCCCGCGACGGCACCGGCGCAGCAGTAGCCCGCTAGCCCGATCGCGCGCGCTCGAGCAGCTCGCGCGCGTGATCGAGCGCGGTGCTGGTGACTTCCACGCCCGCCTGCATCCGGGCGAGCTCCTCGACCCGTTCCTTGCGCGCGAGCTTGCGCATGTTCGTGAACGTCTGCTTGCCGCGCACTTCCTTGCCGATCGCGTAGTGCTGCTCGCCTTGGGCCGCGACCTGCGGCAGATGCGTCACTGACAGCACCTGCCGACCCGCCGCGAGCTCGCGCAGCTTGCGGCCGACGATCTCGGCCACCCCACCGCCGATGCCGGCGTCGACTTCGTCGAAGATCAGCGTCGCTGCGGCATCGCGCCGGTTCGCGACGAGCTGGATCGCGAGCGACAGGCGCGACAGCTCGCCACCCGACGCCGTCTTCGCGAGCGATCGCGCCGGCTGTCCCGGATTCGCGCTGAAGTCGAAGCGTACGTCGTCGTCGCCCTGAAGCGACGGCGTTTCTCTCGAAGCATTCTCGATCGCGACGACGAGCTGCGCCTTCGGCATGCCGAGCTCGCGCGCGATCGCGCTGACTTTCTTCGCGAGCGCCTCGCCGGATTTCTTCCGTGCCGCTGTGAGCGCGCCGGCGGCCTTTCGATAGGCCGTGAGCGCCGCCGCGATCCGCGCGTCGATCTTCGACAGGCGCTCCGAGGCGTCGGCCGACGCGTCGACGGCCCTGCGCAGCTCATCGAGGCGCGCCGGCAATTGCTCGTGACGCACGCGATGCTTGCGCGCGACGTCGTGGATCGCGGCGATGCGACGCTCGACTTCCGCGAGGCGCTGCGGATCGAGGTCCATGCGGTCGAGCTCGCCGCGGATCGCTCGCGCGGCCTCCTGCGCGCGCACCTGCGCATCGGTGATCGTGGCTTCGATCTCGACGAATCCTTCGTGCAGCGGCGAGAGTCGCGCGACCAGGTTGCGCACCTGCGAGAGCTGATCGTGCACGCTCGCTTCGCCGCCATAGAGCATCGCTTCGGCGGCGGCGCCGTCCTCGAGGATCTTCCCGGCGTGCGCGAGACGCTTCTGCTCGGCGTCGAGACGCTCGAGCTCGCCGTCCTCCAGCGCGAGCGCTTCGAGCTCGCGCAGCTGATGCTTCGAGAGATCGATCTCCGCCGGATCGCGACCGGCGGCCGCCCGGAGCTGATCGCGCTCCTCAGTCGCCGAGCGCCACTCGCGCACCGCCGAGGCGACTGCCTCGAGCTCCTTGCGATGGCTGCCGAATTCGTCGAGCAGCGCGCGCTGCGCGTCGCCTCGCAGCAGCGACTGGTGCTCGTTCTGGCCGTGGATCTCCACGAGCCGCTCGCCGAGGTCGCGCAATGCCGCGGCAGTCGCAGCGGCGCCGTTGATCGTCGCGCGCGTGCGGCCTTCGCTCATCACGACGCGACGGACGAGACACGTATCGCGATCGTCAGGGTTCTCCATCGCCTGATCGGCGAGCCATGCGCGCGCGGCGGCGATGTCCTTGACGTCGAACTCGGCGGAGACTTCAGCCTGGGTCGCGCCGGCCCGCACCAGCGCCGCATCCGCGCGATCGCCGAGCAGCAGCCCGAGCGCATCGATCAGGATCGACTTGCCGGCGCCGGTCTCGCCGGTCAAGACGGAGAAGCCGCCGTCGAAATCGAGCGCGAGCTCTTCGATGACCGCGAGGTTGCGGATCGACAGTTGTCGCAGCATCGCGTGCTACGCCCGCTCGGTGGGCGTCTGCCCGCGACCCCAGCGCAGCTTGTCGCGCAGGATGGCGAAGTAGTCGAAGCCGCGCGGATGGATGAGCCGAAGCGGGAAGGGCGCGCGCTGGATCTCGACCGAATCGCCCGGCAGCAGGTTTTCGTCGTACTGGCCGTCGAACGTCGCCGTCGCGCTGATGCGCTCGGAGCCGCCCATCACGAGGCGTACGGTGCGATCGCCGCTGACCACGATCGGGCGATCCGACAGCGTGTGCGGGCAGATCGGCACGAGCGAGATCGCCGACAGGCTCGGATGCAGGATCGGCCCGCCACCGGACAACGCGTACGCAGTCGATCCCGTCGGTGAGGAGACGATCATGCCGTCGGCGCGGTGCAGGCTGATGAACTGCTGGTCGAGCCAGGTCTCGAACTCGAGCATGCGGATCGTCGCCTGATTGCGGAACACGACGTCGTTGATGGCGATGTAGGGTCCGCCCTGGTTGCCCGCGGCGCGGCGCACGCGCGCGGACAGGATGGTGCGATCGTCGACCTCGTATTCGCCGTTCATCACGGCGGCGAGCGTCTCGCGCATCGAATCGGGAGCGACGTCGACCATGAAGCCGAGCCGGCCCTGATTGATGCCGAGCACCGGCACGCCGGCCGGCGCGAGCGAGCGCCCTGCGTTGAGCAGCGTGCCGTCGCCGCCGACGACGATCGCCAGCTTGGCGCGCTTGGCGAGCTCGTCGCGGCTCACGCGCGCGCCGGGCAATCCGGTCGGCATGTGATCGCCGTCTTCGATCAGCACTTCGGCGCCGAGCTCGCGCAGGAGCGGGCAGAGCACCCAGAGCGTGTCCTTGGCGCTCGCCGAAGTTCTCTTGCCGATGACGCCGACGACGGGGAATTTCGTCATTGCACGGTGGGGTTCCGACGCGGTCGAGGCTAAGTTAGCATGCCGCCATGACCTCGATTCAGATCGATCGCCGCGCCGCCGACCTGTTGCGGCTGCTCATCGAGCGCTACGTCCG
>DASRHK010000065.1:0-13623 GCA_035650495.1 Nevskiaceae bacterium
GGCGTGCTGATCGGCGTCTCCTTCTACGTCGTCAACGAAGTCACCGCGAACACCGGACAGCTGTACGGGTGGACGCCGATGCTGTCAGCCGGCTTGCCGACCGTGGTGCTCGTCGCCATCGCGCTGCTGCGACTGCGCGCCTTGCGCTGAGACGAGCTGCGTTCCCGCCACGAGATCGTGCAGCGCGCGTTTGCGCGCATCGAGCCAGCAAGGGACGAAGCCCGCGAGCGCGATCGGCGAGGCGATCCATCCGGCGATCGATACGCAGTACAGCGCAGCCACGATCGGCAGCAATCCCGCCAGGTAGCGCAGCAGCGCCGTCGTCGCGGGCAGCGCGTGGCCGTCGACACGCTCGACCCGCACGCGCCACGCGCGCATCCCGAGCGTCTGGCCGCCGTGCGTCCAGAACCAGCCGAAGAACGCGAAGCCGACGCAGAACACGACCAGCCGCAGGACGATCGGGTGATCGGGCGCGACGAGCGTCATCGCCATCGTCGCGATCATCCACAGCCCGGCGAGCAGGAATGCGTCGTAGACGATCGCCGCGAAGCGTCGCCAGATCGGCGCGATCGTCACGCTGCGACCGGCGGCTTGTTGCCCCGGCGCTCGCGATACTGCACCGGCGTCATGCCCGACCAGCGCTTGAACGCGCGATAGAACGTCGACGGCTCGGAGAATCCGGTGAGATAGACAATGTTCTCGATCGGCTCGTCGGTCGTGCGCAACAGGCGCCGCGCGACGGCGTAGCGGAACTCGGCGAGAAGATCCGAGAAGCTCGTGCCCGCGCGCGTGAGCTCGAAGCGCAGCCTTCGCGGCGGCATCGACAACGCCTTGGCGATGTCCTCGAGCTCGCAGTTCTCGAGCTCGAGCCGCTGCGAGAAGATCGCGCGCACGCGCTCGATCAGATCCTGTCGCTTGAGACCCGACAATCGCTTCTCGGCGAGCTCTTCGTGCAGATGCAGGAGATCAGGGTCCCAGCGCGGCGAGGGCAGGTCGAGGATCTTCGGATCGAGCCAGATCTCGCTTTCGGCACCGTCGAACTCGACCGGGCAGCCGAACACCTTCTCGTATTCCTTCTGCGGCGAGCGCCGGCTGCAGCGCAGGCGCACGCGGACCGGATCGGCTTTCGACTCGGTCACGGAGCGGCCGAACTGGATGATCTCGTAGACGACGCAGATCTCGGTGTGGCGCAGCTGCGGCGCCTGCACCGACGATCCGATCACTGCTAGCCGCGCGCCTTGCTCGTCCTCGATCAGCCGGACGTGCAGCGCATCGCTGACCAGCCGCAGATACTTGAACGCGCGGTTCATGCCGTCGCGGAAGGTCGGGCTGGAGAACATCAGATATTCGATGACGTCGCCGTGATAGGTCGGCAGGTGCTTGCACAGGTGCAGGCCGACGTCGGGATCGCCGGTGACGGCCTCGACGGTTTCCCAGAAGAACGCCTGCTGCCCGTGCGGCGTGCGCAGATCGCGCGTGCCGGCGAGCTTCTCGGCGTCGTAGCCGAGCCGCGCATAGATCGCCTGCACGTCCAGTCCGGCGCGGACCATGCCTTGATGGACGATCTGGAGGTACTGCCCGGTGTCCTGCATTCGCCTAGTTTAGGGAAACCCTCAAGCGACGGTCTCCGCGCTGTAGCGGGCGATCAGGCCTGAGCGCACCGCATGCCGATGGACGCGCGCGAAGAACGCGTGGGCGAGGAAGATGTAAGCGATCGCGATCGCAGCGCCCGCCGCGAGCGACGCGCCCGAGAACGCGCCGCCCGCGACGATCGCGCGCATGCCTTCGAACACGTACGACGCGGGCATCGCATGCGCGATCAGCTGCATCCAGTGCGGCAGCGTCGTCACCGGATAGAACACGCCGGCAAACGGTGAGAGGAGCGCAGGCAGCGGCCAGACGAACCATTCCGAAGCCGGACCGAGCCGCAGCACGACGGCGCTCGCGAAGATGCCGAGCGCGATGCCGAACAGGAACAGCACCAGCAGGAACGGGATCAGCATCAGGCCGTAGATGAGGAACGACAGCCCGAATGCGGTCGATGCGAGCACCAGCATCACGATGAGACCGATGAGGCTCGTCGCGATGCTGCTGACGACGAGCCCGGCGACGTATTCGGAGATCGTCAGCGGTGTGGCGAACAGGTTGAGGAAGTTGCGCGACCACACGTCCTCGAGGAACGAGGTCGACACGCCCTGCATCACGCGCGTGAAGAAATCCCAGAGGAGCACTGCGCCGAGCAGCTGCGGGACGAAGTTCACTTCGGAATGCGACACCGAATTGAGATAGCGGGTGATGAAGCCCCACAGCACGATGTCGATCGCGACCCATGCGAAGAGCGGCAGCACGCGCGCCGGGCTGCCGCGCATCAGATAGAGCTGGCGCAGGACGATCGCGAGCACCGGTGCGATGCGCATCACGCCTCCTGCTGCAGCGAGAGCGGCTCGCGCGCGACGGTGATGAAGAGATCTTCCAGCGATTCCTTGCCGTGCGCGGCGGGCAGGGCGCGCGGATCGCCTTCGAGCAGGATGCGTCCGCGCGACAGGAAGAGCACGCGATCGCACACCTCGGTGACCTCGTACATGTTGTGAGACGTCCACAGCACAGCCGTGCCTTTGCTCGCGATCTCGCGGATCAGCGCGCGGATCTCGCGCGCCTTCGCCGGGTCGAGCGACGCGGTCGGCTCGTCGAGCAGCAGCAGGTGCGGCTCGTTCAGCATCGCCTTGGCGAGCCCGACGCGCGTCTGCTCGCCGGAGGAGAGCAGGCCGCACTTGGTCTTGCGGAAGCGATCGATCTCGTACTGCTTCAGCAGCGCTTCGATGCGCGCCGGCAGGTCGCGCACGCCGTAGATCATCCCGAAGAAGCGCAGGTTCTGCTCGACCGTGAGATTTCCGGGCAGCGGCGCGTAAACGGCCGCGAAGTTGGTGCGCGCCAATGCCGCGGCGCGGCGCTTCGAGACGCTGAGATCCTCGATCGTGACCTGGCCCGACGTCGGCTCGAGCACGCCGAGCACCATGTTGATCGTCGTGGTCTTGCCCGCGCCGTTGGGGCCGAGCAGGCCCACGATCTCGCCGCGCCCGACCGCGAAAGAGATGCCGTCCACGGCGACGGTCGCGCCGTAGGTCTTGCAGAGATCGCGGACGGAGAGGACTTCGGGCATCGGCATTCGGACTGGCAAACATCGCACAAATATCCCGGGCTTGGCTCGCGGCCGCGAAGGGGAGTCACGTATAATCGCCGCGCTTTTCGCAGCGCTCCTATCGTCTAGAGGCCTAGGACGGAGCCCTCTCAAGGCTTAAACCCGGGTTCGAATCCCGGTAGGAGCGCCACTTCAAGAACAGTCGCGGGACGGTCGTCATCGAACCCAAGCGCATACCCCGAGCCGAGCATTCGATCTCGCGCTCGCAGTTCACCAGCGCCACGCTCAAGGTGCTCTACACGCTGCGCGACGCTGGCTTCGAGGCCTACGTCGTCGGCGGCGGCGTGCGCGACTTGCTGGCGGGATTGAAGCCGAAGGACTTCGACGTCGCGACCAACGCGCATCCGGAACAGATCCGCAAGCTGTTCCGCTCGTGCCGGCTGGTCGGGCGGCGCTTCGTCATCGCGCACGTGCGCTTCGGCGACGAGATCATCGAGGTGACGACCTTCCGCGGGCCGATCACCGACATGCACGAGCGCGACGAGACCGGCCGCATCCTCTCCGACAACGCCTACGGCACGCTCGAGACCGACGCGTTCCGCCGCGACTTCACCGTCAACGCGCTCTACTACGACATCCGCGACTTCGCGATCGTCGACTTCGCCGGCGGCATGGACGACATGAAGGCGCGCACGCTGCGCCTGATCGGCGATCCGGAGCTGCGCTATCGCGAAGATCCGGTGCGCATGCTCCGCGCGATCCGCATCGGCAACAAATTGCACTTCCAGCTCGACGGCGGCGCCGTCGAGCCGATCAAGCGCCTCACCGGGCTCCTGCGCGACATCCCGCCGGCGCGGCTGTTCGACGAAGTCCTGAAGATCCTGCTCTGCAACGACGCCGTCGAGAATTTCCGCGCGCTGCACTGGCTCGGCCTGTGGGGCGAGCTGTTCCCCGACGTCGAGGCGGAAGTGCACCGCAATCACGATGCGACGCGGCGCTTCATCGAATCCGCGCTCGCCAACACCGAGGACCGCCTGAAGCAGGGCTTGTCGGTCAGCCCGTCCTTCACTTTCGCCGCGCTGCTGTGGCCGGCGGTGAAGGCGCGCATGGACGTGCTGGTGTCGACGCAAGGGCACCAGCTCCCGATCGCGCTCTCGCAAGCTTCCGAAGAGATCGTCGGCCGGCAGATCCTGCGCGTCGCGATCCCCAAGCGCTTCTCGATCCCCGCGAAGGAGATCTGGGCGCTGCAGCCGCGCTTCGAGATGCGACGCGGTGGGCGTCCGAAGCGTCTGATGGCGCACCCGGTGTTCCGCGCCGCCTACGACTTCCTGCTGCTGCGCGCGAAGACCGGCGAGCCGGTCCAGGAGCTCGCCGACTGGTGGACTGCGATCCAGCAGGGCGAGGCGCCCGCGCTTCCGGAAGGCGATCAGGCAATGCCCGACGTGCCGCGCAAGCGCCGGCGTCGTCGCCGGCGCGGCGGCAATCACGGCAATCCGGCGCCCGCGCCCGTCTGATTCCCGACTGCCATGGCGCAGGCCTTCATCGCGCTGGGCGCCAACCTCGGTGATCCTCACGCGCAAGTGCGAGCGGCTCTCGAGCGCATCCGAGCGCTGCCGGGCGTGACGCTGCTGGCGACGTCGCGGTTCTACCGAAGCGCTCCGATCGGTCCGCCGGGCCAGCCGTTCTACTGCAATGCCGTCTGCTCGATCAGGACCGGCTGGCCGCCCGCGATGCTGCTCGGTGCGTTGCAGGGGATCGAGGACGCGGCGGGTCGCAAGCGCGACGGCGAGCGGTGGGGACCGCGCTCGCTCGATCTCGATCTGCTCATGTACGACGCGCTCGAGCTCGACACGCCGTCGCTCACGCTCCCGCATCCGCAGATGCACCTGCGCAACTTCGTGCTGGCGCCGCTCGCGGAAATCGCGCCGGGCCTGACGGTGCCAGGCCGCGGCAACGTGATCGAGCTGCTCGCCGCCGCCGGCAACGGTGGCCTGACACTTTGGCCGGGATCGATCTGATATAAAGCGGGCCCATGGACGCCAAACCGGTTCAGATCGCGGAGCTGCGGCGCATGCGCGAGGCGGGCGAGAAGATCGCCTGCCTGACCTGTTACGACGCGAGCTTCGCGCTGATCGAGGATCGCGCCGGCGTCGACCTCGTGCTGATCGGCGACTCGCTCGGCATGGTCATCCACGGCCGCAACACGACGACGGCGGTGACGGTCGACGACATCGTCTACCACGCGCGCGCGGTGAAGGATCATCTGAAGCGCGCGTTCCTCGTCGCCGACATGCCGTTCCTGTCGTTCGCGACGCTCGACCGCGCGCTCGACGCGGCGCAGCGGATGATGCAGGAAGGCGGCGCCAAGATGGTCAAGCTCGAAGGCGGCCGCGAGCAGGCGAACATCGTCGAATATCTCTCCGTGCGGGGCGTGCCGGTGTGCGCGCACCTGGGCCTGCAGCCGCAGTTCATCCACAAGGTCGGCGCGTTCAAGGTGCAGGGCCGCGAGGACGCCGCCGCCGAAGCGATGATCCACGACGCGCACGTGCTCGCCGAAGCCGGCGCCGATCTGCTCCTGCTCGAATGCATTCCCGCGGCGCTCGGCAAGCGCATCGCTGACGCATCGCCGGTTCCCGTCATCGGCATCGGCGCGGGCCACGACGTGCACGGCCAGATCCTCGTGCTGCACGACATCCTCAACATCTCGCCGATGGTGACCATCGGCCACAAGCCGCGTTTCGTGAAGAACTACATGCGCGGTGCTTCGGATATCGAAGCGGCGATCGCGGCCTACGTGGGTGAAGTGAAGTCCGGCGCCTATCCCGCGCCCGAGCACTGCTTCTAGTCCGATCCCATGCAGACCTGCCACGGCATCGCCGAGCTGCGCGCGTCGATCCGAGCGTGGAAGGGCACCGGGCAGAAGGTCGCGTTCGTGCCGACCATGGGCAACCTGCATCGCGGCCACATCGAGCTCGTGCGCAAGGCGCGTGAGCTCGCGCCGCGCGTCGTCGCGAGCGTGTTCGTCAATCCGCTGCAGTTCGGGCCCAACGAGGATTTCGATCGCTATCCGCGCACGCTGCCGGAAGACCAGCGTCAGCTCGCGGAAGCAAAGTGCGACGCAGTGTTCGCGCCGTCCGTGCGCGAGATGTATCCAGACGGCGCGCAGAATCTCACGCGCGTGAGCGTTCCCGGCCTGTCCTCGATCCTCGACGGCGAATTCCGACCGGGTCACTTCGACGGCGTCGCCACCGTCGTGAACCTGCTGCTCAACATCGTGCAGCCCGATCTCGCGCTGTTCGGCGAGAAGGACTATCAGCAGCTGCAGGTGATCCGCCGGATGGTGGCCGATCTGCAGCTCCCGGTCGGGATCGTCGGCGTCGCCACGCAGCGCGACATCGATGGATTGGCGTTGTCCTCGCGGAATCAATACCTCTCCGCCACGGAACGAATCGTCGCGCCGGAGCTCTATCGCACGCTCCTGGAAACCGCCAACGCCCTGCGCAAGGGCGTCCGTGATTTCGTGTTCCTCGAAGGCGGGGCCGTCAAGCGCTTGCAGGGCGCCGGCTTCGAGCCGCAATACGTCGCAATCCGCACGAAAACGCTCGAAATCCCGGCGACCGATACCAAAGAGTTCGTCGTGCTCGCCGCCGCTCAGTTAGGATCGACTCGCCTCATCGACAATCTGCAGGTCGACGCGGTCTAAAGTTTCGTGACAGGCGTGTTGCAGCACGACGGAACGGACGATTACACTTCGGCCCGTAGCTTGCGACGCTGTCAGTCACTGCTGCTCGGGCGTATGTCTTAGTGGGCCGCCCGCCGACTAAAACTTCGGGACGAAGGGTGCATGCCTTAGTGGGCCGCCTCAGTCCAAAACCCTCGAGACACCCATGCAACTGACTCTGCTCAAGTCCAAGCTGCACCGCGCGTGCGTCACCCACGCCGAGCTGGATTACGACGGCTCCTGCGCGATCGACTCGCGCCTCCTCGACGCGGCCGGCATCCTCGAGTTCGAGCAGATCAACATCTGGAACGTCGCCAACGGCGAGCGCTTCACGACCTACGCGATCAAGGCCGAGCCGGGCTCCGGCATCATCTCGGTCAACGGCGCTGCCGCGCACAAGTGCCGCGTCGGCGATCGCGTGATCATCGCGACGTTCACGCAGATGGAGGCCGCCCAGGCGCGGGTGTTCAAGCCGCGGCTGATCTATCTCGACGAGACCAATCGCATCGTCCGTACGGCGAACACGATCCCCGTCCAGGCCGCCTGAGCCGGGACGGCGCGTCCGCGCCGTGAAGCGCGTCCAGGCTCTCTTCCCCACGCTGATCTACAGCGCGCCGCTGCAGGCGCGCGGCGCGGCTGCGTTCAACGCGGAGCTCGCGGACGAGTGCCGCAAGATCCGCGCTTTCGATCGCGCGGGTCAGCGCTGGTCGCGCGAGAACTACCCCGGCGGCTACACGAGCTACGGCAGCATGGATCGGCTGCATCGCTTCTCCTCCACCTTCGATCAGCTCCGCCAGCGCATCGACGCGCACGTCGCTGCGTTCGCACGCGCGCTGCAGTGGGAACTGCGGCGCGGCGCCAAGCTCGAAATGACGGACTGCTGGGTCAACATCATGGAGCGCGGCGCGGCGCATGGATCGCATCTGCATCCGCAGGCGGTGATCAGCGGCACCTACTACGTGCAGGTGCCGACCCAGAGCCCTGGGTTGAAATTCGAGGATCCCCGCCTTGCGCAGATGATGGCCGCACCGCCGCGTCGCGCCTCGGCGCCGATCGCGCAGCGCGCGCACGTCACCTATCCGGCGAAGGCAGGGCAAGTGCTCCTGTTCGAGAGCTGGCTGCGTCATGAAGTGCCGTCGCATCGCGCGCGCGGCGAGCGGATCAGCATCAGCTTCAATTACCATCACGCCTAAATGTCTTCGCTCACTTCTTCGCCGGCTTGGCGCGCGCTCGACGCGCACGCTCGCACAATCCCGACGCTGCAGCAGCTCTTCGCCGCCGATCCGGCGCGCGCCGAGCGCTACGTCGCGCAGGGTGCAGGCGTCGAGCTCGATTACACGAAGCAGCGCGTCACCGACGAGACGCTGAAGCTCCTGCTCGATCTCGCCAAGGCTGTCGATCTGCCGGACTGGATCCGCTGCATGTTCGACGGCCAGGCGATCAACGGCACCGAGAATCGCGCCGCGATGCACGTCGCGCTGCGCGATCTGTCCGGATCGCCCGTGATGGTCGGCGGCAAGGACGTCGCGCCGGCGGTGCGGTCCGTGCTCGAGCGCATGTTCGCGTTCGCGGAGCGGGTGCGCTCGGGCGCGTGGAAAGGCGCGGGCGGACAGCGCATCACCGACGTCGTCAACATCGGCATCGGCGGCTCCGATCTTGGTCCGCGCATGGTGTGCGATGCGCTCGCGTCCTTCGTCGACGGCCCGCGCATGCATTTCGTCGCCAACGTCGACGGCCAGCCGATGGCCGATGTGTTCGCGCGGCTCGATCCCAAGACGACGCTGTTCATCGTCACCAGCAAGACGTTCACGACGCAGGAGACGCTCGCCAACGCGCGCGCGGCGCGGGCGTGGATCGCCAAGAACTGCGGCGAGGAAAACGTCGGCAAGCATTTCGTCGCAGTGTCGACCAATCTCGCCGAGACCGAGAAATTCGGCATCGCGAAGGAGAACGTCTTCGAGTTCTGGGACTGGGTCGGCGGTCGCTATTCGCTGTGGTCGGCGGTGGGACTGTCGATCATCGTTGCGATCGGCGAGCAGCGCTTCCGCGAATTGCTCGCGGGGGCGCACGCGATGGATCAGCACTTCCGCACCACCGAGCTTCAGAAGAATCTTCCGGTGCTGATGGGCCTGCTCGCGGTCTGGAATCGCAGCTTCCTGCATTGCACGAGCCAGGTGATCGCGCCGTACGCGCAGCGTCTCGAGAAGTTCGTGTCGTGGCTGCAGCAGCTCGAGATGGAGTCCAACGGCAAGGGCGTCGATCGTGAGGGCAAGACGGTCGACTACGCGACGACGCCGGTGCTGTGGGGCGACGTCGGCACCAACGCGCAGCACGCATTCTTCCAGATGCTGCATCAGGGACCGGACGTGCATCCGGTCGACTTCATCGCCGCCGTCGAAGCCGATCACCCGCTGAAGGACCAGCATCGGCTGCTGCTCGCCAACGTTCTCGCGCAAGCCGCCGCGTTCATGCAAGGTCGATCAGCCGCCGAGCCGCATCGCGTGTTCACCGGCAATCGACCCAGCAGCCTCTTGCTGATCGATCGCCTCGAGCCGCGCTCGCTCGGCGCGCTGCTCGCGCTCTACGAGCACCGCACGTACGTGCAGAGCGTGCTCTGGAACATCAACGCGTTCGATCAGTGGGGGGTCGAGCTCGGCAAGCAGATCGCCAACGACGTACTCGCCGCGTTCGCCGGCGATGCCGCGGCGTCGAACAAGCTCGACGCGTCGACGCGCCGGCTCATCGCGCGCATCAAGCGGCCTTCTTAGCTTGCTGTTCCTCGAGCGCCCAGCGCACGTGCTCGCGCACGAGCGCGCTCGGATGCTCGACGCGCTTGCGCAGCGCTGACGTCACTTCCTTGCTCGCCGGCGCATTGCCGAGCGCGACCGCGAGATTCCTCAGCCAGCGCTCATAGCCGGCGCGGCGCAATGCCATGCCTTCGGTTTTGGCGAGCCATTCGTCTTCCGACCAGCCGAACAGCTCGACGAGCTTCGCGCTGTCGAGTCCGTGGCGCGGCGCGAAGTCCGGCTCGGTCGTGGTTTTGGCGTAGCGATTCCACGGACACACGAGCTGGCAATCGTCGCAGCCGAAGATGCGATTGCCGATCGGCCGGCGCAGCTCGACCGGGATCGATCCGTGATGCTCGATCGTCAGATAAGAGATGCAGCGGCGCGCGTCGAGCGTGTAGGGCGCGACGATCGCCTGCGTCGGGCAGACGTCGATGCACGCGCTGCAGGTCCCGCAATGATTGCGCGGCTTGGGCGACTCGCTCGGCGGCAAGCGCAGGTCGGTGTAGATCTCGCCGAGGAAGAACCACGATCCCGCGCGACGGTTGAGCAGCAGCGTGTTCTTGCCGATCCAGCCGAGCCGCGCGTTGCGCGCGAGCGCCTTCTCGAGCACGGGCGCACTGTCGGCGAACACGCGGTGACCATGCGGCTTCACCGCATCGGCGATGCGCGACGCGAGCTTGCGCAGGCGCGATCGCATCAGCTTGTGGTAGTCGCGGCCGAGCGCGTAGCGCGAGACATATGCGCGCGCGCCGTCGCGCAGATTGGCGTCGGCATCCGCGGCGTCGGCGCGGTAGTCCATGCGCACCGAGATCACGCTCGCGGTGTCGGGATGCAGCTTCGCGGGCGCTTCGCGCAGATCGAGATTGCGGCGCATGTAGTGCATGTCGCCCTCGAAGCCTTGCGCGAGCCATCGCTTGAGGTGCGCGAGGTCTTCGTCGAGCGCGACCTCTGCGATGCCGACATCAGCGAAGCCGAGCTCGTGCGCCCAGCGCTTGATCTGCGCCGGTAGCTCGTCAGTGGCGGGGGCGGGGGACACGGGACCTTATACTGAGGCGATGGGAGAACAGCCGCCCCGATTTTACTCGTCCGCGCAGGTGCGCGAGCTCGATCGTCGTGCGATCGAGGATTACAGCATCCCGGCCTACACGCTGATGCAGCGCGCCGCGAGCGCGGCCTGGAAGCTGCTGCGCGAGCGCTGGCCCAAGGCGCGCGCGATCCACGTCGTCGCGGGGCCCGGCAACAACGGCGGCGACGGCTATGAAGTCGCGCGCCTGGCGAAGGCGGCCGGCATCGACGCGCGCGTGTGGCAGATCGGCCCGATCGGATCCGGTGCCGCGTCGCAAGCCGCCGGGGCGTGGCGCTCCGACGGCGGCGCAACGGGCGATTATTCGCAAGGGTGCCTTGCCGACGCGCACGTGATCGTCGACAGCCTGCTCGGCATCGGCGTCACGCGACCCGTGGACGGCGTCTACGCGGCCGCGGTCGACGAGATCAACGCACGTCATGCCGCCGGAGCCGGCGTGCTCGCGATCGACTTGCCGTCGGGACTCGACGCCGAGAGCGGGCGCGTCTGGGGTGCGGGTGTGCGCGCCGACATCACTGCGACCTTCATCGGCCGCAAGCTCGGATTGCACACCGGTGCTGGCCCCGTCTATGCGGGGCAAGTCGTGCTCGATGGTCTCGGCGTTCCGGACGCCGTGTTCGAGCGCGTCGAGCCGCTCGCCGTCGGCCTCGAGCCCGCCGAGCTCGCGCGATTCCTGCCGCGTCGCGCGCGCGGCGCTCACAAGGGCGACTTCGGACATGTGCTCGTCGTCGGCGGCGACGAAGGCATGGGCGGCGCCGTTTTGATGGCAGCGCGCGCTGCGTTGCGCGTCGGCGCGGGTCTCGTGTCGATCGCGACGCATCCCGCGCATGCATCGGCGCTGATCGCTGCGCAGCCCGAGTTGATGGGACGCGGCGTGCGCAACGCGAAGGAGCTCGCGCCGCTGATGAAGCGCGCGACGGTGATCGCGCTCGGGCCCGGGCTCGGGATGACCGACTGGGGCCGCGAATTGTGGGCGCACGTTGTCGCCGCGGAGCAGCCGCTGGTCGTGGACGCCGACGCCTTGAACTGGCTCGCGCAGAACCATCAGCGCCGCGACAACTGGGTGCTCACGCCGCATCCCGGCGAGGCGGCGCGTCTGCTCGGCAGCAATTCCGCCGAAATCCAGATGAATCGGCCGTCGTCGATCGCAAGCATCCAGGAAAAGTTCGGCGGCGTGGTCGCGCTCAAGGGCGCAGGGACGCTGGTGCGCGGCAAGCGGCTCGCCGTCTGCGCGCACGGCAATCCCGGGATGGCGGCCGGCGGCATGGGCGATGTGCTCACTGGCGTCATCGCTGGACTGCTCGCCCAGGGCCTGGCGTTCGAAGACGCTGCGCGCTGCGGCGTTCTGCTGCACGCGATCTCTGGCGACCGCGCCGCGACCGTCGCCGAGCGCGGCTTGTTGCCGAGCGACGTGATCGGCGCGCTGCGACACTTCGCGAATCCGTGAAGCGTTTCCTTGCCGACGCGGCCGCGACCGAGGCCTTCGGCGCGGCGCTGGCCGATGCGCTGCGCGATCGCGAAGGCGTCGTGATCTATCTGCGTGGCGATCTCGGCGCGGGGAAGACGACGCTGGTGCGTGGTCTGTTGCGATCGCTCGGCGTCACCGGTCGCGTGCGCAGCCCGACCTACACGCTGATGGAGCCGTATCGCGTCGGCGATCGCAACGTCATCCATCTGGATCTGTATCGCATCAGCGATCCGCTCGAGCTCGGCAACCTCGGGCTCGGCGATTTTTCGCCGCGCACGACCTGGTGGCTGGTCGAGTGGCCTGATCGCGGCGGTTCCCTGTTGCCGGCGGCCGAGGTGGAGGTCGCGCTTCGCGTCGACGGGGCAGGGCGGGAGGTCGCCTGGGACGGCGTCGCACAAGTTACTTAAAGTAAACCTCCTATCCGACTGGATTCGCTTGCAAATCCAATAAGCCTCGTTTACGCTCCAAGGTCCGAAGTTCCGATTGGGGCGTGTGATGCGGGGAGTGACCGTCTGCGCGCTGATGCTGCTGATGGGGGCAGCACAGGCTCAGGAATTGCGCGAGATCCGGCTGTGGGACGGGCCGGACGGCACGCGCGTGGTCCTCGATCTCGATGCGCAAGCGCAGTACGAGATGCAGACGCTGTCGGATCCGGATCGCATCGTCATCGATCTCAAGGACGTGAAGCGCGCCGAGGAGATCGGCAATTCGATGGAAGGCCGCGGCCTCGTGCAGCGCGTCCGCAGCGGCGAGCATGACGGCGCGCTGCGCGTCGTCCTCGATCTCGCGAGCGCGACGTCGGCGAAAGCCTTCGCGCTCGATCCCAACAGCGAGTATCGCTATCGGCTCGTCGTCGATCTCGCCGCGCCGCAGGTGGCCGCTGCTGAACCGCCGACGCCTGCTACGGTTTCCGAAGCGCCCGCGATTCCTGCGCCGCCGGCGCCCGAGCCCGTCGCTGAAGTGAAGCCGGCCGTGCCGGTCGAGCAGCCGGTGCCGCAGGCCACTCCGGTCAAGGCCGAAGCGCCGCCCAGGCCCGCGCTCGGCTCGCGTCCGATCATCATCGCCATCGACGCCGGTCACGGCGGCGAGGATCCCGGCGCCAAGGGCAAGCTCGGCACGCAGGAGAAGGACATCGCGCTGTCGATCGCGCGTCACCTCGCGCGCATGACCGATCGCGAGCCGGGCTACAAGGCCGTGCTGATCCGCGACGGCGACTATTTCATCCCGCTGCGCGGACGCATCAACAAGGCGCGTGCGGCGCAGGCGGACCTGTTCGTGTCGATCCACTGCAATGCGAGCCCGAATCGCGAAGCGACCGGCAGCGCGGTCTACGCGCTGTCGCCGCGCGGCGCGACCAACGAGCACGCGCGGTGGCTCGCCGGCAAGGAGAATGCGTCCGACCTGATCGGCGGCATCGAGCTG
>DASRHK010000066.1:0-5876 GCA_035650495.1 Nevskiaceae bacterium
TTCGAGCTGCGAGGTGTACGCGACTTCCTGCGTGAGCGGATGGCAGAACGTGTACTCGGGCTCGCGGCCTTCGGCCTGCTTCTGATGCACGAAGCCTGCGTCCTCCAGCGCGCCGAGCGCCGACTCGCACGGCTCTTCTTCGACCGACGCGAGATTGGCGAGCAAGCCCGGACGGAATTCCTGGCCGATGACCGCGGCCGCATGCAGCAGCGACTTGATCTCCTGCGGCAGCCGGTCGATGCGCGCGGCGATCAGCGCGTGCACCGTGTCGGGGATCGGCCATTCCGCGATCGGCTTCGCGAGCTGGTACATGCCGCGGCCGCCTTGCAGATGCCCCGATTCCTCCAGCGCCTGCACCGCTTCCTCGACGAAGAACGGATTGCCGGAAGCACGCTTGCGGATCTGTTGGGCGATGCCGTCGAGCGACGGATGCCCGCCGAGCAGCGATTGCGCGAGCTCGTCGAGCTGCTGCGCGGTGAGCGCCGACACCGCAATCTGCTCGTCGAGATGCGGGATCAGGTACTCGCTGACGTAATCGGGACGATAGTTGAGGAGCAGCAGCGTCGAGGTGCTGCGCACGTACTTGAGCATGCGCGCGAGGAATTCCTCGCTGGCCGGATCGGCGAAGTGGAGATCCTCGACCAGCAGGATCTGCGGCGTCTCGGAGCTCGGCAGATAGCTCGCGAGCAGATCGAGCATCTGCTCGCGCTCCTCGGGCGCGCTGGCGTCGCCGCGACCTGCGCCGAGGAAATCCATGATGTGCGGGAGGATCCGGGCATTCGCCGGATCGCGCAGCAGGAAGGTGCCGGCGACGAAACGCTTGACGTCGGCGACGGAGCAGTGCTCGGGCAAGCCGAGACGGCTGCGCAACAGCGTCTGCACCGGATACATCGGTAGCGCGCTCGCGTAGGGCACGCCGGTCGCGCGATGCACCGGCAATCCCGCGCGCTCGCACTCCAGCGCGAATTCGTGGCACAGGCGCGACTTGCCGATGCCGGCGTTGCCGACGACGGCGACCACCTGCCCTTCGCCGTTGCGCGCGCGCTCGAGCACCGCACGCAGCGCATCGAGCTCGCGCTCGCGACCGATGAAGCGCGAGCCGCCGCGCGCGAGCGAGCGCGACAGCCGCGTCTTCAGCTGTCCCTCGCCTTCGACTTCATAGACGCGCACGGGCGCCGAGCTGCCCTGCACGCTCATCTCGCCGAGATCACGCAGCTTGAAGTAGCCCTCGACGAGCGACGCCGTGTTGCGCGTCGCGTAGATGCGTCCGGGCTCGCAGATGTGCTCCATGCGCGCCGCAAGATTCACCGTGAGCCCTTGCGCGGTGTAGTCCATGCGCAGGTCGTCGCCGATGCGGCCGACGATCACTTCGCCGGTGTTCAAGCCCACGCGCATCGACAGGTTGAGGCCCGACTTGAGGCGCAGCTCGTCGGCGAAGGTCCGCAATTCCGATTGCATCGTGAGCGCCGCGAGGCACGCACGCTGCGCGTGGTCTTCGTGCGCGATCGGCGCGCCGAACAGCGCCATGATGCCGTCGCCGGTGTATTGGTTGACGGTGCCTTCGTAGCGGTGCACCGCCGCGGTCAGGATCGAGAAGAAGCGATCGAGGATCGTGTGCCAGGTCTCGGCGCCCGCCTGCTCGGCGAGCTTGGTCGAGCCCTTGATGTCGGCGAACAGCACGGTGACGCGCTTGCGCTCGCCTTCGATCGCCGAACGGCTCTTGAGGACGCGATCGACCAGATGCTTCGGCGTGTAGCTCTTGCGCTCGTCGCCGACCGGCGCGCCGGCGCCGATCGCGCTTCCGCACTGGTTGCAGAACTTCGCGCCATCCGGATTCTGCGAGCGGCAGGTGCCACAGACCACCATCGAACGGAGACCTCCGGCAAGATGGGCTGATTGTGGGGTCCGCGCTGCTACTAAACAATGACCTCACGGGTAATCGGAGGACCGCAGATGAATCTGATCGTCGGGGCCGGCGCCGTCGGCACCATCCTCGCGACCTATCTCAGGGCCGCGGGGCGGCCCGTGCGCCTGCTCATCCGCGAGCGCGACCGCGCCGCTTACGAGGCGGCCACGGAGATCCGCACCCACGCGATCAACGGCCCTGCGGTGGTCGCGCCCAAGCCCGAGATCACCACGCAGCTCGACCTGGACGGCATCGATCACCTGTTCATCTGCGTGAAATTCCCGGCGCTCGACGCGCTGCTCGCCCAGCTGCCCGCGACGCTGCCGCCGAACCTGACGCTCATCTCCACGCTCAACGGCCTGGCCGGTCTGCGCCGAATCCGCGAGCGTTTTCCGAGTGGCCGCATCGTGCCGATGTCGGTCATGTACAACGGCCAGCTGCTCGGTCCTTTGCACGGACAGATCACGACCAAGGCGCTGGTGATCATCGGCAGCGACGATCCGAAGCTGCTCGGACTGTTCCAAGGCAGCGGCATGGCGGTGAAGCAAGCTGCCGGCGAATCGGCGGCCTGGGGCAAGCTGCTCATCAATCTCGCGAACGCGGTGTGCGCGCTCACGCACACGACGTTCAAGGACCTGTTCACGCGGCGCGAGCTGCGCGACATCTACGCCGACGTGCTCGACGAAGCGGTGGCAACGCTCGAGCGCGCGAAGATCCGCTACGAGCTGCCGATGCCGATGCCCTATCGCCTGTACCGGCGCATCCTGCGCCACGGCGGGCCCCTGCCCTGGTGGTTCGCGAAGCTGCGCAATCGCGTGCAGCCCGGCTCGTATCCGTCGATGGTTGCGGACATCGAGCAAGGCCGGAAGACGGAGGTCGACCAGCTCAATGGAGAGATCGTGGCCGTCGGCGCCGGCGCCGGCGTCCCCACGCCGATCAACACGCGGATCGTCGAGCTGGTGCACGAATCGGAGCGGCATCACCCCGCCAAGTACCTGATGCCGGAAACCTTGCGCCGCCAGCTGGCCCGATGACGATCTGATCTAAGGTTATTGCGGCCTCCTCCTGTTTTCCCCGAAGTCCCGCTGGTAATCTGCGCCACCGCTGAAAACAGGCGCGGCAAGTCCTTGTACTGAAATGTATCGCTACGACGAATACGACCAGAGACTGGTGGACGAAAGAGTCGCGCAATTCCGCGACCAGACCGAGCGTCATCTCGCCGGAAAATTGAGCGTCGACGAGTTCCGGCCGCTGCGCCTGCGCAACGGTCTCTACATCCAGCGCTTCGCGCCGATGCTGCGCATCAGCGTGCCGTACGGCCTGCTCAATTCGAAGCAGCTGCGCAAGCACGCGCACATCGCGCGGACCTACGACAAGGGCTATCTGCATTTCACGACGCGCCAGAACATCCAGTACAACTGGCCGAAGCTCGAGCAGGTGCCCGACATCCTCGCCGAGCTCGCGACCGTGCAGATGCACGCGATCCAGACCTCCGGCAACTGCATCCGCAACATCACGACCGATCATCTCGCCGGCGTCGCCAAGGACGAGTTGGTCGATCCGCGTCCGTACTGCGAGATCACGCGGCAGTGGGCGTCGTTCCATCCCGAGTTCTCCTGGCTGCCGCGCAAGTTCAAGTTCGCGTTCTCCGCGTCGCTGAAGGATCGCGCCGCGACCGCCGTGCACGACATCGGCGTGCACATCGTGCGCAACGACCAGGGCGAGCTCGGCTACACGTTCTTCACCGGCGGCGGTCTCGGCCGCACGCCGATCCTCGGCTACAAGATCCGCGAGTTCGTGCCGGAGAGCGATCTGCTCTCGTACTCGGAAGCGATCCTGCGCGTCTACAACCGGCTCGGCCGGCGCGACAACATCCACAAGGCGCGCATCAAGATCCTGGTCAAGGAAGTCGGCCAGCCGAAGTTCACCGAGATGGTCGAAGCCGAGTACGCGCAGATCAAGGGCACCGATTACCTGACGCTCAAGCCCGAAGACATCGAGCGCGTGCGCGCGCACTTCACGCCGCATCCGTATGAAGCGAGCGCCGCTGGCGACACGACGTTTGCGGATGCGCTGAAGAACGACAGCGCGTTTGCGTCGTTCGTGAAGCGCAACGTCAAGGATCATCGTGCCAACGGCTACAAGATCGTCTGGATCTCGCTCAAGGCGCGCGACGTCGCGCCCGGCGACATCACCGCCGAGCAGCTCGACGCGGTCGCCGATCTCGCGGACCGGTATTCCTTCGGCGAAGTGCGCTCGACGCACGACCAGAATCTGGTGCTCGCCGAAGTGAAGCAGGCGGACGTCTACGCGGTGTGGAAGCGCTTGCGCGAGCTCGGACTCGCCACGCCGAACATCGGATTGCTCACCGATCTCATCTGCTGCCCGGGGCTGGATTTCTGCTCGCTCGCCAATGCCGGCTCGATCGGCGTCGCCGACGAGATCTTCCAGCGCTTCGAGGATCTGGATTACCAGTACGACATCGGCGAGATCAAGATCAAGATGTCGGGCTGCATGAACGGCTGCGGCCATCACAGCGTCGGCCACATCGGCATCCTCGGCGTCGACAAGAAGGGCGAGGAGTGGTACCAGATCACGCTCGGCGGCTCCGCGGAGAACGACGCGACGCTCGGCGATCGCACCGGCCCGTCGGTGGATCGCGCCAACATCGCCGGCGCGATCGAGAAGATCATCGACGTCTATCTCGAGCAGCGCGCGAGCGAGGATGAAGCGTTCCTGCACACTTATCGGCGCGTCGGCATGGCGCCGTTCAAGGCGCGGATCTATGCCGAAGCGGTGACGGCATGAGCAAGATCATCCGCCATCAGCGCATCGTCGACGACGACTGGATCGCGATCGCCGACGACGCGGAGATTCCGACGTCGGGTCGCGCGATCTTCTCGTGGAAGCGCTGGCAGGAAGTGCGCGACGCGCTGAAGACCGGTGACGTCGTCGCCGGCGTACGGATCCCGAACACGCTCGATCTCGCCACCGCCTGGGATCAGCTGAAGGATCGCCCGCTCATCGCGATCGAGTTCCCCGCCTTCGGCGACGGTCGCGCGTTCTCGCAAGCGCGCCTGCTGCGCGAGCGTTATGGCTTCAAGGGCGAGATCCGCGCGGTCGGCGACGTCGTGCGCGATCAGATCTTCTTCATGCACCGCACCGGCATCGACACCATGGTGCCGCGCGCCGATCAGGACCTGGCCGTCTGCCTCACCGCGTTCCGCGACTTCACCGTGCCCTATCAGGGCTCGGCCGATCAGCCGATCTCAGTGTTCCAGCGCCGGCGCGTCTGATCGCCGCAGCGCGCGGGCCACGGGAATCAGCGCGAGATAGCACAGCGCCGCGAGCGTCATCGTCACGTTGATGCCGTAGGCCATGCTGAAGATCACGGCGAGCACCGAGGCGAGCACGCCGGTCGCGCCGTTGATGCCCCAGAACCACGGTGTCGGCTCGCGATCGACCGCTTCGACGAGGCGCATGCCGGTCGGGAACGCGCAGCCCAGCAGGAATCCGAGCGGCATCACCACCGTGAGCGAGATCGCGATGCGCGTCGCGCGCGGGTGCGCGGTGGTCGCGGCGAAGAGCCCGGTGAGCCCGTGCTGGAGGATCAACAGATAAATGCCCACCAGGCA
The DNA here is from genome assembly GCA_035650495.1 of Nevskiaceae bacterium. GTDB lineage: Bacteria > Pseudomonadota > Gammaproteobacteria > Nevskiales > Nevskiaceae > DASRHK01. The sequence continues at coordinate 5,542 of DASRHK010000066.1, forward strand.
CGCCCAGGCGACGAAGCGCGCCGGCGCGATCATGCCGATCCGAGCGGACGCGAGGCTGCCCAGCCCGGTCGCGAGGATCAGGCTGAACAGGCACACGCCGAGCGAATAGATCGGGTGGCCGAGATACACGCCGAAATACTGCAGCAGCGAGATCTCGGCGAGCATGAAGCCCATCCCGATCAGCGCGAAGTATGCGGTGCCCGAGGCGATGAGCCTGCCTGACGCCGCGCGCGCGGTCGCACGCAGCGGAAAAAGGATCGTCGCCGCGACGGCGATGATGGAGATGCCGAGGATCAGCACGAGCGTGAGCGTCGCCGTGAGATTGCCGCGGATCA
>DASRHK010000067.1:0-3070 GCA_035650495.1 Nevskiaceae bacterium
CTCGTCGCGCCCGTCGCGCTCGCGAGCTTGTGTACGCTTTGTACGCTTCACATCGGCGCCTATCCCGAATGGGCGCCGCAAGGCAGCGGCGGGATTTTCGGCGGCCTGCTCGCCGCGTCGATGGTGCGCATCTTGAATCCGATCGGCGCGACGCTGCTGCTGCTCACGCTGCTCGTCGTCACGCTGCCGCTCGTGCTGGTGTTCTCGTGGATGAACGCGCTCGAGCGCGTCGGCGGTGGATTGCTGTGGGCCGTGCGCAAAGTGCCGGAGCTGATCCGCAGCAAGCAGCCCGCGCCACCGCAGAAGCCCGAGATCCGCGCCGCTTTCCGCGAGCCGCCGGTGACGACCGCTCCGCCGCCGAAGGCGCCGCCGGTCGTGGCGCCGCGCATCGAGGTCGACAAGGAAAAGAAGGAAGAGAAGAAGAAGGAGCGCAAGAAGCCGAGCCTTCCCTCCGAAGTGCAGCTCGCGTTGCCGATTCCCGGCGGCGAGAAAGGCGCCGACGTGCCGAAGTTCTCCGGCGATCCGCTGCCGCCGCTCGAGATGCTCGATCCGCCGCGCGGCTCGGTGCAGGCGTTCACGCCGGAAGAGCTGGAGCGCATCTCGCGCGAGCTCGAGCAGCACCTCAACGATTTCGGTGTCGAGGCGAAAGTCGTCGCCGCGCAGCCCGGTCCTGTCGTCACGCGATTCGAATTGCAGCCCGCGCCGGGCGTGAAGGGCAGTCAGGTCAGCAATCTCTCGCGCGATCTCGCGCGTGCGCTCTCCGTGTCGAGCGTGCGCGTGATCGAAGTGATCGAAGGCAAGTCGGTGATCGGTCTCGAGCTGCCGAACCAGAAGCGCGAGATGGTGATGCTCTCGGAGATCCTCGCCGGATCGGCATACCGGAACTCGAGCTCGCCGATCACGCTCGCGCTCGGCAAGGACATCGCGGGAAATCCGATGGTCGGCGATCTGGCAAAGATGCCCCACTTGATGGTGGCGGGCACGACCGGCTCGGGCAAGAGCGTTGCGATCAACGTGATGATCCTGTCGATGCTCTACAAGTCGACCAAGGACGACGTGCGCTTCATCTTCGTGGATCCGAAGATGCTGGAGCTCTCGGTCTACGAGGGCATCCCGCATCTGCTCACGCCGGTCGTCACCGACATGAAGGACGCGGCGAACGCGTTGCGCTGGTGCGTCGGCGAGATGGAGCGGCGCTATCGATTGATGACCGCGCTCGGCGTGCGCAATCTCGCCGGCCTCAATAAGAAGGTGCTCGACGCGCGCGCCGCCAAGACGCCGATCAAGGATCCGTTGTTCGCGCCGCCGCCGCCGCTGTTCGCGGAAGAGGGCAAGGAGGAGGGCGAGCCGCAGGAAGCGCCCGAGCTCGCCACGCTGCCGATGATCGTCGTCGTCATCGATGAGCTCGCCGACATGATGATGGTCGTCGGCAAGAAGGTCGAAGAGCTGATTGCGCGCATCGCGCAGAAGGCCCGCGCCGCCGGCATCCATCTGATCGTCGCGACGCAGCGCCCGAGCGTCGACGTCATCACCGGCCTGATCAAGGCGAACATCCCGTCGCGTGTTGCGTTCCAGGTCGCGTCGCGCAACGACTCGCGGGTGATCCTCGACGAGAACGGCGCCGAGACCCTGCTCGGTCACGGCGACATGCTGTATCGCCCGGTCGGATCGAGCCGCATCCAGCGCGTGCACGGCGCGTTCGTCGACGATCACGAAGTGCACAAGGTGGTCGCCTACCTGAAGCAGGTCGGCGAGCCCGAGTACATCGAGGACGTGCTCGCCGGCGATCCGACCGAAGTGAAGGAGGGCGCCGACGGCGAGGACGACGCGGAGAAGGATCCGCTGTACGACCAGGCGGTCGCGATCGTCCACGAGACGCGCAAGGCCTCGGTATCGTGGATCCAGCGTCGCCTCAAGATCGGCTACAACCGCGCGGCGCGGATCGTCGAGCGGATGGAGGCCACGGGCCTGGTCGGCCCGAGCGGGCCGGGCGGCAATCGCGAGATCCTGGTCCCGCAACGCGAGTGAGCGCGGACCTTCGCGGTCCGTTCAGCGGTCCTAAAGCGCACAGTCCTTACCATTGACGGCCATGAAACCAGCCATCGCCCTGCTGTCCATCGTATTCGCGCCGCTCGCATTCGCCGAATCCGCCGACGAGGCGTTGAAGCGCTTCGTCGAAGGTGCGCAGACCATTTCCGCCGGCTTCGATCAGGTTCAGCGCGACGAAGGCGGCAAGACGGTTGAGACGACGTCGGGACACATGTGGATTGCGCGACCTTCCAGCGGCGCGCGCGGCGCCGGCAAGTTCCGCTGGAGCTATGAGAAGCCGTATCAGCAGCTGATGGTGTGCGACGGCGACAAGATCTGGATGTACGACCCGGATCTCGCGCAGGTCACCGTGCGACCCGCGGCAGCGGCGCTCGCGGGAACGCCGGCGCAGCTCCTGTCGCGACGCGCGACGCTCGGCGACGAGTTCACGCTGGAGGACGGTGGCGTGAAAGGCGACGTGCACATCGTGCGATTGAAGCCGAAAGCCTCCGACAGCGACTTCAAATCGATCGAGCTCTCGCTGCGCGGCAGCGCGCCGGTGCAGATGCTGTTCCGTGATCAGCTCGGCGGCACGTCGACCGTGCGCTTCTCGGACATCCAGGTGAACGGCAAGGTCGACGACGCGCAATTCCGCTTCAAGCCGCCGAAGGGCGTCGAGGTCGTGGAGGCTGAAGGAGCGCCGCGCCAGTGACGCCGGCCGCGGTCGCTCCGCTCGCGCAGAGGATGCGGCCGCGCACGCTCGACGAGCTCGTCGGCCAGGAGCATCTGCTCGCGCCCGGCGCGCCGCTGCGCGTGCTGCTCGAAGCGGGGAAGATCCCGTCGATGGTGTTCTGGGGCCCGCCCGGCGTCGGCAAGACCACCCTCGCGCGGATCATCGCGAACCACGTCGACGCGGAATTCCTCACGCTGTCGGCCGTGATGGCCGGCGTGAAGGACATCCGCGAATCGGTCGCTGCCGCGAAAGATCTGCTCGCGACCCAGCGCCGCACGATCCTGTTCATCGACAAGATCCATCGCTTCA
>DASRHK010000068.1:0-3510 GCA_035650495.1 Nevskiaceae bacterium
GGGCGGCCGGGCGGCTTGCGCTAGGCGGCGACGGAGAGCATCTCGCGCAACGTGCGCAGCAGCTCCTGCTCCTGGTACGGCTTGCCGAGGTAGAGATCCACGCCGAGCTCGCGCGCCCGGTTGCGGTGCTTTTCGGCCGTGCGGGACGTGATCATGATGATCGGGATCGTCGCGTGACGCGCGTCGGCCTTGAGCGTCTTGGTGAACTCGAAGCCGTCCATGCGGGGCATCTCGATGTCCAGCAGGATGACGTCGGGACGGCGCTCGCCGACCTGCTGCAGCGCTTCGATGCCGTCCTTGGCGGTCAGCACGTCGAAGCCTTCGCGCGTGAGCAGGCGTCCGGTGATCTTGCGCACCGTAAGGGAATCGTCGACCACGAGCGCCACCGGGCGGCGGATGATCGCTTCCGCCTGACGTGACGAGCGCACGCGCTCCTCGGCGAGCGGATTGAAATCGGGGATGTCCGTGCGCTGCGCGAGCTGCACGGGATTGATGATCAGCACGATCTCGCCGCTGCCGAGCACCGTCGCGCCGGCGATGCCCGAGATGCGCGCAAGCTGCGGCCCGATGTTCTTCACCACGACTTCCTGGTTGCCGATCATCTCGTCGACGTGCACCGCTGTCGCGCCCTGGCCCGTGCGCAACAGCAGGATGGGGTTGAAGCGGCCGGTGACGGGGCTGTGCTCGGTATCGCCCAGCAATCGCGGCAGGTAATGGAACGAGTAGGAACGGCCCTGCCAGCGCAGGCGGCGATTGGCGTAGAGCTCGACCAGGTTCTCGGGCTTCACCTGCTGAACCTGCTCGACCATCGGCGCGGGCAATGCCCACACGCGTCCGCCGGCGCGCACCAGCACCGCCTGCGCGACCGCTAGCGTGAGCGGCAGATACAGCAGGAACGTGGTCCCTCGGCCGGGTCGCGTCGAGACTTCGACACGACCGCCCAGGGCGCCGATTTCGGAGCGCACGACGTCCATGCCGATGCCGCGGCCGGAGACATGCGTCACGCGCGCTGCGGTGGAGAACCCGGGCTCGAAAATGCACTCGATGAGCTGGGCCTCGGTGGGCTCCGCCTCGGGGGCGAAGCGGCCCTGTGCGACAGCACGCGTGCGGATGCGCTCCAGGTCGATGCCGGCGCCGTCGTCGGTCAATTCGATGGCGATTTCATTGCCGACCTGGCGCACCGTCACCACGATCTCGCCGGTGAGTGGCTTGCCGGCGAGCGCGCGCGCTTCCCGCGATTCGATGCCGTGATCGAGCGCGTTGCGCAACAGATGCTCGAGCGGGCCCACCAGCTTTTCCAGCACCGAGCGGTCGAGCTCCACCTGCGAGCCGCGAATGTCGAGATTGACGCGCTTGTCGAGCTCCTTCGCGACCTGCCGCAGGATGCGGTACAGCCGCTCCGACAGGCTGCCGAAAGGCACCGTGCGAATCGAGAACAGTTGCTGCTGCATCTCGCGCGACAGACGTGACTGCGCAAGGAGCGCGGCGTCGGCGTCGTCGACGTTGCGCAACAGCGACTGCTGCACGGTCGAGACGTCGTTGACGCCTTCCGCCAGCGAGCGCGTGAGCTCCTGGAAGCGCGTGAAGCGATCGAACTCGAGCGGGTCGAAATCCGGGTGCGTCTCGGCGCGCAGCGAAAGATGCGCCTGGATCTGCGATTCGGCCTGGATCTCGATCTCGCGCACCTGGGCGCGCATGCGGATGATGCTGTTGGTGAGCTCGAGCAGGTTGCCTTTGAGCGTGCGCAGCTCGCCCTCGACTCGACCACGGGCGATCGACACTTCGCCGGCCTCGTTCACCAGGCGGTCGATGACATCGGCGCGCACGCGCAGCATCGCGCGCTGGCCGCTGTCGGATTCGGCAGCGGGAGCAAGCGATGCAGGTGTCTCCGCATCTTCGACGCTGTACGGGGTGACGCCGGGCATGGGCACCACGACTCCGGAGGACTGTGTTTCGTGCGCCTGGTCCATCGGCGCATCGGGCGTGATGCGCGGCATGGCAGCCGCCGGGGCTGCCGCTGCGGCCTCGAGCCACGGCAACGCCACATTGCTGCGTCCTTCGCGCAATGCGTCGAGCACGAACGCGATGCGGTCGAGATCGGCGTCCAGCGCCTCGAACAGCTCGACGGACGATGGCGCGAGATCGTCGCCGCGCAGCAGACGCGACTCCATGCGATGCGCGAGCTCGCCCAGGCGCATCGCGCCAGCCATGCGCGCGCTGCCCTTGAACGTGTGCAGGGTGCGCCGCAATGCGGCCGGGTGGGCATGGTCCTCGGGGCTGCGCCGCCACAGGCGCAACTGCTCGCCTGCCTGCGGGAAGAGCTCTTCGGCTTCTTCCAGGAAGATCGGAAGCAGCTGCTCGTCGACCTCGTCGCTGATCTGGTCGAACGGTGTCTCGATGCTGATCGGCGCCGGCTCCGCCTCGTTGAGCGCGATCTCTTCCTCTTCGAGCGCTTCCTCGGGCTCGCTCGGCTCGACATCGGCAAGCTCGAGCACTTCCTCGGGCTCGGTCGGTTCGATGTCGGCGAGCTCGATCGCCCCGGCTGCGGACGGCAGGTCCGCGGCCTCGTTCCCGGCCTCGATCGGGGCGAGCGGCTCGACACCCTCGCCCGCCGTGTCGGCGATCGCCTCCAGCTCGATTTCCTGCAGCGAATCGACGGTGATCGCTTGCGGCGCCTCGAGCGCGGCATCGGACAACGGCTCGGTCGCGGCTTCTTCGGCGCTTTGCGCGGAAAGCTGAACCTGCTGCCGCAAGGCATCGAGCTCGGCCTGCACTTCCTCCGCGTCCTGCGCGTCGTCGCGGGTGAACGCCTCCTGCTCGCGAATGCGCGATACGAGCGTATTGAGCACATCCACGGCACGCGCGATGACCGCCTGCGCGCTTTCGGGAACGGCTTGTCCGCGCTGCTGCAAGGCGGCGAGGCACTGCTCGAGCGACTTCGCCGTCGCGGGCACGAGAGCGAATCCGCCCGCGCGATGAATGCCGCACAACGTATGGCTTGCCCGCACCATCGCCGCGGAAAGCTCGTAGGCGGGATCGAACTGCAACAGCGCGAGCTCGTGCGACAGCGTCGCGAGATGCTCATCGGCTTCCGCGATCAGGATTTCATAGAGCGAGCGAGAGAGCGTCACGCCGCCGATGCTGATCTCTTCGGCGGACTCGCCCTGTGCATCTGCCGTCGAGAACGGGTCGTACGCGGCATCCGGCTCCTGCACGCCGTCCTCGATGCGACCGGCCACGAGCGTGAGATGCGGCGTGTAGTTCGGCGGGGCGGCGGCAACGATCTCTTCCACCGACTCGATGGCGGCGCGCATCGTGCCGTCGAGGTCTTCGAGCGCGTCGACCTCGCCCTCTGCAGGCGGCGCGGCCATCTCGACCACCTCCGGCGCATCGGGATCCGGCAGCTCCAGATCGATCTCGCCGAACGTGAGCTCCGGCAGCGGTTCGACCAGCGACGCCGGCTCGACATCACCGCTGCCCGACGCGGCGAGCTCGATGATGTCGAGATCG
>DASRHK010000069.1:0-29460 GCA_035650495.1 Nevskiaceae bacterium
GCCGAGCGTGACGTCGAGGAAGCGATCGGCGACGCGCGAGAGATTGTCGAACAGCTCGCGGCCTTCGGCTGCGTGTCGGACCATGTTCGGCACGATCTGCAGGCGCGACACGCCATGATCGCGCGACAGCACCTTGATCAGCGCGTAGGCGTCGGTGAGCGACGCCGGCTCGTTGCAGACGACGACGAGGACTTCCTGCGCCGCCTGCGTGAAGGTCACCACGCTGTCGGAGATTCCGGCGGCCGTATCGACGATCAAGGTGTCGAGCGGGCGATCGAGCTCGGAGAATGCGCGGACCAGTCCGGCGTGCTCGGCGTGCGAGAGCTCCGCCATGCGCTGCTGGCCGGAAGAAGCCGGCACGATCTGCAGGCCGAGCGGGCCTTGCAGGATCGTGTCGGCGAGCTTGCACTTCCCTTCCAGCACGTGCGACAGATTGAACGCGGGCTGCAACCCGAGCAGCACGTCGACGTTGGCGAGGCCGAGATCGGCGTCGAGCAGCATCACCTCGCGACCGGCCAGCCGCATCGACAGCGCGAGATTGATCGCGACGCTGGTCTTGCCGACGCCGCCTTTACCGCCGGTGACGGCGATGACGTTCACCGGCTTCTTCCGGTTCATGGTCGACAATCCCGCGGCCTGGTCCATGCGCGGCTCAGGCGAAGGCCACGGCGTCTGCATCGATCTCCTCCTCGATTTCGGCGTTGCCGATCCTGCCGACGGTGCGCGCGGCGTGGATCGCCTCGCGGACCAGGGTGTGCGCTTCCGCGCGCTTCAGGTCTTCCGGGACTTTCTGGCCGTCGCACACGTACGAGAGCGCGAGCTTGCGGCGGATCAGCACCGACATCGCCGCGCCGTAGCGCGTGGCTTCGTCGAGCTTGGTCAGGATTGCGCCGCACAGCGACGCGCTCGAGAAGCGCTGCGCCGCCTGATCGAGATCCGACGCGCTGCTGTTCGCGGGGAGCACGAGCAGCGAGCGCACCGCGCGACCACCGACCGAGAGCTCCGCGAGCTGCGACGGCAGCCGCGCATCGCGCGGGCCGAGACCCGCGGTGTCGATCAGCACGAGCTTGCAGTCGGACAATTCCTTCAGGCGCGCCGCGAGCTGGCTGGCGTCTTCGGCCGAATACACCGGCACGCCGAGGCGGCGGCCGTAGGTGAACAGCTGCTCCTGCGCGCCGATGCGGTAGTGATCCATGCTGATCAGCGCGACCTGGCGGCTGCCGTGCCACTGCGCGAAGCGCGCGGCGAGCTTGGCGAGCGTCGTGGTCTTGCCCACGCCGGTCGGGCCGACCAGCGCGAACACGCCGCCGGCTTCGAGGAAATCATCCGAGGCGATCGGCAGCTTGTCTTCGAGCGCCTGCAGCGGCCATTGGCGCGCGAGCGTCTCGTCCGCTTCGCTCGGCAGCGCCTGCGCGATCTCGCGCGCGATGCTGACTTCGAGCCCGATGCGCACCAGCTCGCGCATCACCGCGCCGCGCAGCGGACTCAACGCGCGGAACTGCCCGAGCGTGAGCGCGGAGACCTGCGTCTCGATCAACCGGCGCATGCCGGCGATCTCTTTCCGCAGGTGCTTCAAGCCTTCTTCGTCGTTGACGATGATCTGCGTCGCGACTGGCGCCTGAATCTTGTTTCCCTCTCCCTTGGGGAGAGGGTCAGGGTGAGGGCTTGCTGATTGCACCGCCGTCTCAACGACCGCCGGTGTCTCCGCCGGCTTCGCCGCCGCGCGCATCAGCGCCTCGTCGTAATCGACCGCGGCGACCACTTCGACGCCGCTGTCGACGCGGCGATTGGAGAGGATCACCGCATCGGGTCCCTGCTCGTCGCGCACGAGCCGGATCGCCTCGCGCATCGTCGCCGCCGTGAATCGCTTGATCTTCATTCTTGTCGTTCCTTACGCCACCGTGCCCGCCAGCCGGATCCGCTTCGCGTCCGGCACTTCGTTGAAGGCCAGGACCTTGAGCGTCGGGATGCTGTGCCGGACGAAGCGCGCGAGCATCGGCCGCAGCGGCTGGCTCACCAGCAGCACCGCCGGCTGACCGCTCGCCTCCTGCCGCTGGACGCCTTCGTTCAGCGATCGGTGCAAGCGCTCCGCGAGTCCGGGTTCCATCACCCCGCCACCCTGCAGCGAGTCGTGCAACATGCGTTCCAGAGGCTGCGCGAGCGTCATCACCGGCAGCTCCGGCGCGAGGCCGTTGATGTCCTGCACGATTTGGCGCGACAGCTTGAGGCGCACGGCCGCGAGCAGCGCGACGGGATCCTGACTCCTCGGCGCGGCCTCGCAGAGCGCTTCGGCGATCGAGCGCAGGTTGCGGATCGGCACGTTCTCCATGAGCAGTCCCTGGAGAACCTTGACGATGACCGACATCGCGACGAGCTTCGGCGTCAAATCCTCGACGAGCTTCGGCGCGGCCTTGGCGAGCGCGTCGAGCAGGTGCTGCACTTCCTCGTGACCGAGCAGCTCGTGCGCGTGCTCCTTGAGGATCTGCGACAGATGCGTCGCGATCACGGTGCCGGCGTCGACGACGGTGTAGCCGAGGCTCTGCGCCTGCAGCTTGAGCGCGTTGTCGATCCAGATCGCGTCGAGACCGAACGCCGGGTCCTTGCCGACGATGCCTTCGACGCGTCCCGCGGTCGATCCCGGATTGATCGCCATCTGGCGATCGGGATAGATCTCACCGGTCGCGACCGGAACGCCTTGCAAAATGATTCGATAGTGGTTGGGCGCGAGCTCGAGGTTGTCGCGCACGTGCACCGACGGGATCAGGAAGCCGAGATCCTGCGTGAGCTTCTTGCGCACGCCCTTGATGCGCGCCATCAGCTCGCCGTTCTGCTTGCGGTCGACGAGCGGGATCAGCCGATAGCCGACCTCGAGCCCGATCGCGTCGGCGGGCGGCAGATCGTCCCATGAGAGTTCTGCCGGCTCCGGCGCTTTCACGGGTGCAGGCAATTCGGTCGTGCTCGCGGCCAGTCGCGCACGTTTCGCGAGCGTGTACGCGAGCCCGCCGCAGATCGCGGCGAGCAACAGGAATGCGATGTTCGGCATGCCGGGGATCAAGCCCACGAGCCCGAGCACCGCAGCGGTGATCGCGAGCGATTGCGGACGCCCGAAGATCTGCGACGTGACCTGCTTGCTCATGTCCTGCGAGCGCGACAGGCGCGTGACGAGCACCGCGACCGCGGTCGACAGGAGCAACGCGGGCACTTGCGCGACGAGGCCGTCGCCGATCGTCAGCAGCGTGTAGTTGTGCAACGCGCCGGAGATCGTGAGGTCGTGCTGCAGCGTGCCGATGCACAGGCCGCCGATCATGTTGACCAGCAGGATCAGGATGCCGGCCATCGCATCGCCGCGCACGAACTTCGACGCACCGTCCATCGCGCCGTAGAAGTCGGCTTCCTCGCGCACTTCCTCGCGACGGTTGCGCGCTTCGTCGCGCGTGATCAGCCCGGCGTTGAGATCGGCGTCGATCGCCATCTGCCGGCCGGGCATCGCGTCGAGGATGAAGCGCGCCGACACTTCCGACACGCGGCCCGCGCCCTTGGTGACGACGACGAAGTTGACGATGGTCAGGATCACGAACACGACGAGGCCGACCGCGTAATCGCCGCCGATGACGAATTCGCCGAACGCTTCGATGACGCGACCGGCCGCACCGGTGCCTTCGTGCCCGTGCAGCAGCACGACGCGCGCGGACGCGACGTTGAGCGCGAGTCGCAGCAAGGTGACGACCAGCAGCACGGTCGGGAACGCGGAGACTTCCAGCGGCCGCAGCACGTAGACGACCGCCATCAGGATCACGATCGACAGCGCGATGTTCATCGAGAACATCAGGTCGAGCGCGAACGGCGCGAGCGGCACCACCATCATCGCGAGGATCGTCAGCACCACCAGCGGCGGGCCGAGGCCCTGCTTCTGGATGTTGCGCACTACTTTCATCAGTTGTTCGATCATGGCTCGTCGATCTCGTCATTCCCGCGCAGGCGGGAATCCAGTTTTCAATCCGTGGGGTCGTACCGCACTTCCGGCGGCACTTCGATCTTGGGCTCCGGCAGCGCTCCGGAGATGCGTCGCTTGAGCTGATAGATGTAGGTCAGCACCTGCGCAACCGCGTGATACAGCGCGACTGGAATCTCGGCGCCGATCTCGCAATGGCGATACAGCGAACGCGCGAGCGGCGGCGACGACAGCTGCGGCACGCGATGCTTTCGTGCGATCTCGCGGATCTTCGCGGCGACCTCGCCGGCGCCTTTGGCGACGACGCGCGGCGCGCGCATCCGTCCTTCGGTGTACTGGATCGCCACCGCGTAGTGCGTCGGATTGGTGACGACGACGTCGGCCTTCGGGATCGCCTGCATCATCCGGCGTGTCGCCAGCTGGTTCTGCAGCTTGCGCAGGCGCGCCTTCACTTCCGGGCGCCCTTCGGATTCCTTGCTCTCTTCGCGCAGCTCCTCGCGCGTCATGCGCATCTGGCGCTGGTAATTCCAGAGCTGATAGGCGACGTCGAGCGCCGCGATCGCGAGCATCGCGCCACCGACTTCGGCGAGGAGCTGCAGGCTGATGCCGAGCCCCTGCCCCATGCCCGACGGGATCGTCTGATCGCCGAGCGAGAGCAGCTCGGCGCGCTTGCTCCACAGGAGCGAGCCGCCGACGGCGAAGATCAGCGCCGCTTTCGCGAGCGCCTTGCCGACTTCGACGAGACCGTTCAACGAGAGCATCCGCGCGAAGCCTTTCAGCGGATTGATGCGCGAGAAGTCCGGCATCAGCGGATGCGTGGAGAACGTCCAGCCGCCGACCAGCAGCGGCGCGGCGAGCGCCGCGAGGAAGCTCGCGAGCATCAACGGACCGACGAGCATGAATCCGCTCGCTGCGACTGCGCCCGCCTCCTGGAGCAGCTGCGCCGGCGCGAGATCTGCGGCCGCGCGCGGCTGCAGCGCCGAGTGCATCCAGGCTTGGGCACTGTGGCTCAGCACGCCGCCGAACGCCGTCATGCCGAGCACCGACGCGCCGAGCGTCACCGCGATCGACAGCTCGCGCGAGCGCGGCAGGCGGCCTTGCTCGCGCGCCTCCTGGAGGCGCTTGGCTGTGGCGCGCTCTGTTCGTTGCTCGAAGTCGGTTTCGTCAGCCACGGCTCACCCGAACAGCGTCGGCAGCACGTCGAGCGCGCGATTGAAGATCGCGGTCGCGGTCGCGCCGAAGGTCTGCAGCCCCGCGTAGAGCACGACGAGGCCGGCGAGCACCGACACCGGCAGGCCGACGGCGAAGATGTTCAGCGTCGGCGCCGCGCGGCTGGCGACACCCATCAACAGATTCACCGTGAGGAGCGCAATCAATCCCGGCAGCGCGACCTGCATCGCGCCCATGAACAGATCGGTTCCCGCCGCGACGACGTTGTGCGACAAGCCTTCGAGCTGGATCGGCGCGCCGAGCGGCAGATCCTTGAAGCTCGTGGCCAGGACCTTGATCAGCGCGAGATGGCCGTCGAGCGCGAGGAACAGCAGCATCGCGAGCGCGGTGAGCAGTCCGCCGAGCGCGGACGCGTCGGTGCCGCGCACCGGATCGATCAGCTGCGCGAATGAAAGTCCCGAGCCCGACGACAGCATTTCGCCGGCGAGCATCAGCGTCTCGAACGCGATCTGGATGACGAGGCCCATCGCGACGCCGATCACGACCTGCTCGGCGCAATCGAGGATCAGGCTCGCGCTGAAATCGGTCGCGTTCATGCGCGGCGTCACCGGAACCAGCACGAGCGTGAGCGCGATCGCGAGCAGCAGGCGCGTGCGCGCGGCGCCGGCGGCGGCGCCGAGGATCGGCGCGGTCATCACCAACGCCGCGACGCGGAAGAGGACCAGGAGGCCCGAGACCATCCACGGCATGAGATCGGCGAGGTCGAGCTTCATGCCGACCTCAGCCGAGCATCGACGGGATGTTGTGGTAGAGCTCGCGCGTGTAGTCGGCGAGCGTCTGCAGCATCCACGCGCCGGCGATGGCGAGCGCGAACGCGCTGGCGACGAGCTTGGGCAGGAACGACAGCGTCGGCTCGTTGATCTGCGTCGCGGCCTGGAAGATCGAGACGACGAGACCCACCGCGAGCGCGGTGAGGAGCAGCGGCGCGGCGAGCAGCAGCGCGATGGTCATCGCCTGGCGCCCGATCTCGACGACGGCCTCGGGAGTCATGGTGCGCCGTGAGCAGCGTGGAGGGGCCCCGCGCTCTGTGCGGGGATCTTAGCGTCGCGATCGGCGCAGCTAGCGGCACCACCGAACACGTCCGTCATTGTTGATCTCACGCCGCTAGCCCTAGTGCACGAACGAGCCGGCGAGCGTGCCCATGATCAGCGTCCAGCCGTCGACGAGCACGAACAGCATCAGCTTGAACGGCAGCGACACCAGCATCGGCGACAGCATCATCATGCCCATCGACATCAGCACCGCCGAGACGACGAGGTCGATGATCACGAACGGGATGAAGATCAGGAAGCCGATCTGGAAAGCGGTCTTGAGCTCGCTGGTCATGAACGCTGCAGTGAGCGTGGTGAACGGCACCGCGTCCTCCGACGCGAAGGTCTGCTTGCCCGACATCTGCGCGAAGAACAGCAGATCGGACTCTCGCGTCTGATCGAGCATGAAGCGGCGCAGCGGCTCGGCGGCGGCTTGCGCGGCCGGCTCGAATTGCATCTTGCCTTCGACGTACGGGCTGATGCCCGAGTCGTAGGCCTTCTCGAACACCGGCTGCATCACGAAGAACGTGAGGAACAGCGAGAGCCCGATGAGGATCTGGTTCGACGGCGTCTGGCCGGTGCCCAGCGCGTGGCGCAGCAGTCCGAGCACGATGACGATGCGCGTGAACGCGGTGGTCATCAGCAGCGCCGCGGGCAGCAGCGTCAGGCCCGTCATCAGCGCGAGCACTTGCAGAGACAGCGACCACGTCTGGCCGCCGTTGGCAGCGGTCTTCACGGTCAGCGCTTCGAGTCCTGCCGCCGATGCAGCGATCGGCGCGAAGCACAACAGCGCGAGCAACAGCTTCTTCACGATTCGACCTTGAGCAGCGACTTCAGCTTCTCCGCGAACGCGGCGGGCTGCACCGGCAGCATTTCCGGCACGCTCGCCTGTTCCGCCGCTTCGAACACATGCAGCGCACGCACTGAGCCGGGCGCGACGCCGACGAGGACGCGACGTCCCTGCGCTTCGATCAGCAGCACGCGCTCGCGCGCGCCCACCTGCAATCCGCCTTTGATGATGACGCCGCCCTGACCCGCGCCGCGCAGGCCCTGCACGCGACGCAACAGGAACGCCGCGGCGAAGATCACCGCGATCACGACGAACAGGCTGCCCGCCATGTGGAACGGACCCGGCAAGGTGGCTGGCGATGCCGACGGCGTCACCACGCTCGCGTGCGTCTCCGCTTTCGCGGGCGGCGCGACGACGACGGCGGGCGTCTGGGCTTCTGCCGGCGCTGCCTCGCTCGTCTCGAACATCATCACTTCAGCTTCCGCAGCCGCTCGGCCGGGCTCACCACGTCGGTGAGCCGCACGCCGAAGCGCTCGTTGATGACGACGACTTCGCCGTGCGCGATCAGCGTGCCGTTGACGTAGATGTCGAGCGGCTCGCCGGCCGCGCGCTCGAGCTCGAGCACCGAGCCCTGGTTGAGCTGCAGCAGCGAGCGGATCGGCAGGCGCGCGCGGCCGACTTCCATCGACAGCGTGACCGGCACGTCGAGCAGCACGTCGAGGTTGACGTCGCCGCCGCCGGTGGGCGCGTCGCGGAGCGTGTCGAACGTCGCGGGCTTCGGCGCAGCGCTGGGGGTGTTGGTCGTGTTGCTCATGGATTGGCCTTAGTGGGTAGCGAGCGAGCCCGGCTGGCGCCGGATGACTTCGGAGATCTTGATGGCGTTCTTGCCGCGCGAGACGCCGAGACCGCCGCGGAACACCGGCACGTCCTCGACGCAGACTTCGAGCACGCGCGGCATGTCGATCGGGATGACGTCGCCGGGCTTGAGCCCCATCAGGTTGCGCAGCGACAGCGTCGCCTCGGTCAGCGTGGTGGAGACGTCGACCTGCGCGTCGGGAAGCTGCGCGCGCAGCGCCTGCGTCCAGCGCTCGTCCTTGTCGGCGCGATCGCTCTGCACGCCGGCGTCGAGCAGTTCGCGGATCGGCTCGACCATCGAGTACGGCAGGGTGACGTGGACGTCGCCGCCGCCGCCTTCGAGCTCGATGTGGAAGCGCGAGACGACGACGATCTCGGACGGCGAGACGATGTTGGCGAAGTGCGGATTGACTTCGGAGTTGATGTATTCGAACTCGAGCGGCAGCACCGGCGACCAGGCTTCGTGCAGGTCGGCGAACGCCTGCTTGAGCATCAGCTGCACCACGCGCATCTCCGTGCGCGTGAAATCGCGGCCTTCGATCTTGACCGGATAGCGGCCGTCGCCGCCGAAGAAATTGTCGACCGCCGCGAACACCAGCTGCGGCTCGAACACGAGCAGCGCAGTGCCGCGCAGCGGCTTGATGCGGATGAGGTTGAGATTGGACGGGACGAACACGCCCTGCACGTACTCGGAGAACTTCACCATCTCGATGCCCTTGATCGAGAGCTCCGGCGATCGGCGCAGGAGATTGAACAGGCCGATGCGGAACAGGCGCGCGAAGCGCTCGTTGATCATCTCCAGCGTCGGCAGGCGGCCGCGGACGATGCGGTCCTGGCTCGCGAGATCGTAGGCGCGCGCCTCGCCGGGCGCGGCGGCGGGCGTGGTGTCGACCTTGCCGCTGTCGACGCCGTTGATCAGCGCGTCGATCTCGTCCTGCGACAGCAGGCTGGTGCCGCTCTCGCTCATTGGATCACCATGCTGGTGATGTAGAGCGCCTCGACCTGCGGCTTGCCGGTCGCCTCGGTGAGCGCCTTCTGGACCTCGGCGAGCGCGTCGGCCTGCAGCTTCTCCTTCGCCGCGCGCGTGTTGAGATCGCGATAGTGCTGGCCGGAGAACAGGAGCATCAGCCGGTTGCGCACGATCGGCATGTTGTTCTTGACGAGGTCGACGCTCTTCGCGTCGCGGACGACGACCTGCGCTTCGATCTGCATGAAGCGCATCGCGTCCTCGTCCTCGAGATTGACGATGAACGCGGATTCGAGCGGCACGAAGATCGTGTCGGTCTTGGCCGCGGCGCCTTCGGCAGGCTTGCCTTCCTCACCGGCGGCCGCGGCTTCGTGCGACGACGACCGGTTCATGAACCACCAGGCGCCGCCGCCGGCACCCGCCAGCAGGACGACGCCGAGGATCATCGGGACGAGCTTGCCGCGCTTCTTCTTCGCCGGCGCCTCGGGGGCGTCGGTCGGAGCGGGTACGGCTGCAGCGGCGGGCGTTGCCATCGGGCGATCAGGTGCTTGTGCAGGTTGCACAGCCCGAGGTGCAAGCCCTGTTCCAGTGCGTCCTCGCCTGCTGCGCCTCCCGGATCGCCGGGAGACCGGCGCGGGGTTGGTGTCGGAAGTCCGACGCGTCCCGCCGTCCGGCGTGCGATGCTGCGACGCCCATGACTTCCCCTACCGTCCTCATCACCGGCGCGAGCCGAGGCATCGGCCGCGAGGTCGCGCGCGTGCTGCTCGCGGACGGCTGGCACGTCATCGCCGGTGTGCGCGATCCGGCAACGGCACCGCCGAGGACGCAGGTCGAGACGGTCGACATGGCCGATGCGCGATCGATCGACGCGCTTGCGCAGCGGCTGCGCGAGCGCGATCAGCGCATCGACGTGCTGGTGAACAACGCGGGCATTTACCGCGCGGGCAATCGCGAGCTCTGGAATGTCAACGTGCTCGGTCCGCTGCGGCTCACGCGCGCGCTCGCGCCGTTGCTCGCACGCGGCGGCAAGGTGGTGATGGTCACGAGCGGGCTCGGTCAGCGGTCGGCGCAGTCTGCCGCGTTGGTCAAGCGGCTCTCCGATCCGACGCTGAACCTCGACGCTCTGGAGAAATTGGCGATGGAAGCGCCCGGCGGCTACGGCGCCAGCAAGGCTGCGCTCAATGTCATGGCGCGATTATTTGCAGCGGCGCTACGCCCGCGCGCAATCCTCGTGAACGCGGTGAGCCCGGGATGGGCGCGCACCGACATGGGCGGCGCCGGCGCGCCGCTCTCCGTCGAAGAGGGCGCCGCGAGCGTGCTCTGGGCCGTGAAGCTGCCACCGGACGGTCCGACCGGCGGCGTGTTCGAGCACGGCAGGCCGATGGAGTAGCCGCTACGGCGCCGGCGGCGTCGGCGGCGGCAGCATCTTGATCGGATCGGCGCCGGGCGGCCAGCGATCGATCAGCCTCGGCGCGACGTTCCACTCCTCGAACGTGATCGCCTGCGGCGTGGCTTCCACCAGCATCGCGCCGAAGCGTTTGTCCTCCGGCGTAGCTTCGCCGCGCTGCGGATAGCGCATCTGCGAGCCCTTGAGGTACGGCCAGCGGAACGCGTGCAGATGCCTGCCGCCGATGCCGGTGGTGAAGAACGGGATGCCGCCGATGTCGAAGCGCTCGTAGACGTGCTCGTGTCCCGCGATCACTGCGGAGACGCCGGCATGCTCGAAGTCCCACGCCCGCATCTGCGTGTCGCGCCGATGCATCATCCCCGAGTCGTACGGGGCGTGATGGAAATAGACGATCTTCCAGCGCTCCTTCGCGCCGGCCATCGCCTTCTGCCACCACGCGAACTGCTTGGAGAAGGTGTCCGATCCCGACCACGCTGCGTTGCGGTTGCTGTCGAGCGCGAAGAAATGAACCGGTCCTTTGGCGAAGTCGTAGTAATGGACGCCGCCAGGGCTGTTGGGCACCGCGAAGGTCTTCTGATACTCCAGGACCCGCTCGGCGTTGACGCCGCTGCCGTCGCTCTCGTAGTCGTGGTTGCCCAGGGTCGGGAAGAATCGCGTCTTCTCGCCGTTGGGATCGTCCGCGGGACTCTTGATGAACTCGCCGAAGTAATCGACGACGCCGCGCTGAAAGCCGCTCTTGTCCTTGGCGCGATCGACGTAGGAGTTGTCGCCGACGGTGATGATGAAGTCCGGCTGCCAGCCCTTCACCAGCTTGGCGACCGCCTTCTCCGAGTCGTCGTCGGAGCCGTAATCGCCGATCACCGCGAAACGGACGCGGTCCTCGGCGCCGAAGCACACCGCGCAGAGCAGCGCGACGACGATCGCCAGCCAGCGTGTGCGCATCCGAACTCCTCCGATCCCGTCGAGGTCGTTAGTCTTGTGAGCGAGTGCCCGACTTCGACTCCGCCCGGCCGATGCGAGTTGCACCGCGGCCTGCTGGTCCTCGCGCTGGCCGCGGGCTTGAGCGGCTGCCTGAGCGGCCCGCTCATCCAGGCGGAAGTCACCCGGGGCGTTTACGTCGGGCGCCAGCCCACGTCCGCGCCCGACTATGACTTGCTCAAGGCGCGCGGCGTGCGCACGATCCTGAGCCTGCAGGCGATGCCGTGGGACGTCGTGCCGGAATCGGTCGCCGCGCAGCGCGCCGGGCTCGCGTTCGTCAACGTGCCGATGCTCGCCGTGCCGTGGCCGCCGCCGAGCGAGGCGCGCATCCGTCGGGTGCTGACGACGATGGCCGATCCGGCACGCCAGCCGGTGTTCGTGCACTGCCGGCTCGGCACCGATCGCGCCGCGATGGTCACCGGCCTGTATCGCGTCTACTACCTCGGCTGGTCACCACAGGAAGCGTGGGCGCGGATGCTCGACGTGCACTTCCAGGTGCACGGCCTCTACGGCTACGGCGCGTATTTCTGGAAACACACGGAGCGCCCCGATTGGGCGATCGCTACGACTTCGGGCAATCGACGATGAGGACTTCCACGCGCCGATCGAGCGCGTCGCGCTCGTCGTCGGTGCCGGAGCCCACGATGTTCTCGGCTGCGCCCCGCCCTTCCGTGCGCACTTTCTTCGCGATCGCCGGGAACGCGCTGACGATCTTGTCGCGGATCACGTTGGCGCGCGCCAGCGACAGCGCCTGGTTGTGCTCGTCGGTCCCGGTCTTGCTCGAGTGCCCGATGATGTCGATGCAGCGCGGATCCTTGCTGAAGTAGGTGCCGATCTGGCGCGTCCACATGTCGTACTGCGTGCGCAGCAGCGGGCTCGCGACGAAGTCCGTGGAGTTCACGCCGAACAGGAATTTCGTGTTGAGGCCCGAATCGGCGCCGACGCCGACCAGCTCGCGGAACGCGACCTCGGCGGCGATCAGGTCGTGCAGCTCGACGTCGGTGCGATAGAGACCGAGGTAGGCCCGCAGCACCTGCCCGTCCTTGCGCGAGGTCACGCGCCGGAACAGCGTGCGCGCGTGCGCGTAGTCGGCGATGTCGAAGTAGCTCTCCGCCTCGGCGATCAGCGCGTTGGTGTCGAGCGAATCGTAGTACTCGCGATCCGCCTGCTTGCCGGGCGCGCTGCGCGCGATCGCGACCATGCTCGCGAGCCGCGGATCGCGCGGGAACATCGGGCTGTCGCGGTACATCGGCGCCGGCGTGTAATCGAGATCGGACTCGGCGATCCAGGCTTCCGACTGTGCCGCGACCGTGCGCGTCTTGTGCTCCACCGCCGAGACGATGATGTGATAGCGCCGCTCGGTCGGCTGGCCCTTGCGGCGATAGTCGTCGAGCAGCATCACGCCGAACAGCACGTACTCGGCGCCGACCAGGTTGTCCGGCGTCAGCGTGCTCACGCGGAAGGCGCCGCTGTCGACGAGCCAGCCCGACACCAGCTGCTCGACGTTCTTCGACACCTTGACCACTTCGCCGGAGTCGGCGTCGACGAAGGGCACGACGGCGATCGCGGCAGCGTCGGGCAGCATGCCGGTCGTCTCGTCCTTCTTGTCCTGGCGCAGGCTCTGGAGCAGGCCCTTGCGATGCCGGTCGAGCTGCGCGCGCAGGTCGTTGGCGAGCAGGCGCACGGCTTTCTCGAGATGCTGTGGCTCGGGCACCTGGCTCATCAGGTAATAGGCCACCCCCGCTCCGATGCCGCCCATCGCCAGGATGACCAACAACACACGACTGAGTCTCATGCCCCGCGTCCCCCGGACGCGTACCGACGAATCCTTTCGTCCGACAGTTTAACCGTCAGGCGTACTCGTCTACGAGACTTTGTGGCCTGACGATGCGGATCGGTAACACTTCGGTTGGCTCGCCCGCGTGCACATTGGCGAGCGACGGCGGCCTGCCGTCATGTCCAGCCTGCTGCTGCGTCTGCTCCTGCGCGACGTTCGCCTGCGCGAGCGTCATGCCCTGCGCGGAGAACGCGTTCTTCAGATCGGGAAGCGATTGCGCGAGCGCGTCGCAGGTCGCGGTGGCCGGCGCGACGAAGCTGATCTTCGCCTGATTGCCGCTGAGCTCGATCTGCACCGACACCGGCCCGAGGCTCGGCGGATCGAGCCGCAGCTCGGCGCTGTGCCTGCCCTGATGCACGGCCATCACCAGCTGCTCGCCGACGGCCTGGCCCCATTGCGGATGCTCGACGTGGACCGGAATCGCGATCTCCACTCGCGGCTGCGGCACGGGAGCAGACGACTGCGCCCCGTCGACCTGCGGCGGCACCGACGGCAACGCGAACGAGGATGCGGTCGCGATCGCGATGGTTTCCGGCGCGGCCTGTGGCTTGGGCGCTTCGGCGTTGGTGACGAGCGCGGACAACACGTCCGCAGCGGCGGAATGCTCGGGCGCTTTCTCGCTGACGATGGCGAGCGCCTGCGCGATGGCAGATTCGGCTTGCGGCGTCGGCGGGATCGCAGGCGTCGCCGGCGTCGCGCGCCTTGCAGCCGTTGCGGGCGCATCGGCAATGCTCCCATCGGCGGGTGTCGCCGGCGTGACCGGTGTCGCCGCGGCTCTTGCCGGCGCTGCCGACTGCGGAACCATCGCCGCAATGAATGCGGCGATGATCTCCGGCGTGATCGCGGGCGAAGCAGTCGGAGCTTCGGTCGACGGCTCCGGATCCGCTTTCGCGGTCGGAAGCGCGGACGGCAGATCGATCGGCTTCTTCGCGGCGAGCTGCGGTGCGGCGGCAACGGCGAGTGTCGGAAGTACGGGCGTCGTTACGCTTGCTTGCGGAAGCGGGGCTGCGTCGGTCGCGGTCGGTGCGGGCGTCGTTGGAGCCGCGGCCGTCGTCGAAGCCGCCTTCATCGTCGGCAATGCCGCCGCGAGCGCGGCGATGAAATCGGCAGCCATCGCTTCAGGCGTGCGCGGCGTTTCGGGCGCTGCCGTCGTGGTCGGGGCAGTCGGCAAAAGAACCGTCGGCGTCATGGCAATCCCGGCTTGCGCACAACGCGGTCGTCGATCTCGCGCTGCGCGCTGCGCTCGGCTTCGCTGCGCTCGCGCGAGCGATACGCTTCCGACAGCTTGTCGAGCACGCGCACGTCGCGCGACGCCAGGATCCAGCGCGCGCGCTGCGCCTGGCAGGCGGCGTTGGCCTTGGTCACTTCGTTGCGCTGATACTCGATCGCGTCGCGCAGCTTGCTCATGAACGCGTGGCGATTGATCAGCATCGCGGGCGTGATCGCCGTCGCCGCGGTGCGCGTGTAGGTCGACAGATAGTCGGTCAGCTCCTCGAGCCGCGTCTGCGCCGCGCTGGCGACGCGCTGCAATTCGAGGAACGCCTCCAATGCGCTGTCCTCGCGCGTCTCGGCGACGCGCTGGATCGGCTTCATTCTCTTGCTGGTCATGCCGCTCATGCGAACAGCTCCTTGAGCTTGGCGAGGCTCTGCGCGTACGGCGCAGCCTGGCCGATGTCCTGCTGGAGGAAGGCTTCGATCTTCGGCCACAAGGCGAGCGCCTCGTCGACGCGCGGATCGGCGCCCTTCTGGTACGCACCGATCGCGATCAGATCGCGATGATGCTGATAGGTGGAGAACAGCTGGCGGAAGCGCCGCGTCAGCGTGCGCTGCTCCGGCGCGGTGATCTCGTAAGCGAGCCGCGAGATCGACGCTTCCATGTCGATCGCCGGGTAGATGCCCGACTCGGCGATCGCGCGCGACAGCACCAGATGACCGTCGAGGATCGCGCGCGCGGCGTCGGCGATTGGATCGTTGTGATCGTCGCCTTCGGCCAACACCGTGTAGAACGCGGTGATCGATCCGGGTCCGCTGTCGCTGGTACCCGCTCGCTCGACGAGCTGCGGCAATCGCGCGAACACGCTCGGCGGATAGCCGCGCGTGGTCGGCGGCTCGCCGATCGCGAGCCCGATCTCGCGCTGCGCCTGCGCGAAGCGCGTGAGCGAATCCATCAACAACAAAACCTGCTTGCCGTGATAACGGAAATATTCGGCGATCGCGGTCGCGAGCCACGCGCCGTGCACGCGCGCGAGCGGTGGACGATCGGCGGGCGTTGCGATCACGACGGCGCGCTTCAAGCCTTCCGGCCCGAGGATGTTCTGGACGAAGTCGCGCACTTCGCGGCCGCGCTCGCCGATCAAGCCGACGACGACGACGTCGGCGGAGGTGTAGCGCGTCATCATCCCGAGCAGCGTGGACTTGCCCACGCCACTGCCGGAGAACAGCCCGACGCGCTGGCCGCGACCGACGGTGAGGAGCGCGTTGATCGCGCGCACGCCGACGTCGAGCGGCTCGTGGATCGATTGCCGCGTCATCGGATTGAGCGCGCGACCGCGGCGCAATCCATATCGACGACGACGCGGCGGCGACAGGCCGTCGAGCGAGTTGCCCTCGCCGTCGAGCACGCGACCGAGCAGCTCGTCGCTGAACGCGATGCCGGCGGCACTGGTCAGCGGGGTGACGCGCGCATGCGGGATCAATCCGTGCAGCTCGCCGGTCGGCATCAGATACATGCGATCGCCGGAGAAGCCGACGACTTCGGCTTCCAGAGGAACGCCGTCGGAGGTCTCGACGCGACAGCGACCGCCGACCGGCACGGTGCATCCGGCCGCTTCGAGCGTGAGCCCGACGACGCGGTTCAACGTGCCGGTCGCGACGAGACCGTGCGTCGCGCCTTCGTCCAGGCGCGCGCGAACGCGTTGCAGCCGCGACGAAAGACGCGCGGCTGCCGAGCTCATGGTTGTCCCTCGAACAGGCTGCGCGCGATCTCGGCGACGCGCGATTCCATCCGTGCGTCGACTTCCGCGGACTCGGTGTTGATCATGCAATCACCGCGCGCGAGCTTCGCATCGGCCTGCAGCTGCCAGGTGCGATTGCCGTCGATCTCGATCAGCGGCTGGAGCGCGGCGAGATCCTCGGGATGCAGCCGCACGCGCACGTCGCGCGATTGCGGCGACAGGAGCTTGATCGATTCGCGCACGAGCGTGGCGATCGCTTCGGGATCGGTCCTGAGCTCGCGCAGCGCGAGCTGCGATCCGATCTGCAGGCACAGCGTCACCATCTGCTTCTCGATCTCGGCATCGGCGGCCGCGAGCGGCAGCGCGAGCTCGTCGAGGATCGACGCGATGCGCGCGACGAGCGCCTGGATTTCCGCGCGGCCCTGCTCGACGCCCTCGCGACGACCTTGCGCGAATCCTTCCTCGCGCGCGGCGGCGGCAGTGTCCTCGAGCGCGCGCGCGGTCAGTGGCGTGCGCGTCGCGGCGAATTCGGGACCGACCCAGCGGCGCGCGGTCTCAGACAAATTCTTCTCCCTTGCCGCCGAGCATCACGGTGCCGGCTTCGGCGAGACGGCGCGTGGTCGCGAGGATTTCCTTCTGCGCGGCCTCGACGTCGGAGACCTTCACCGGCCCCTTCGCCTCCATGTCTTCCTTGAGCATCTCGGCGGCGCGCTCCGACATGTTCTTGAACACCTTGTCCTTGACCTTCTGGTCGGCGCCCTTGAGCGCGAGCCCGAGCTTGTCCTGCTGCACTTCGCGCAGCAGCGCCTGGACGCTGCGATCGTCGAGCTCGGCGAGATCGTCGAACACGAACATCAGGTCCTGGATCTTCTGCGACAAGTCCTTGTCGGTCTCGCCGATGCGGCCGATGATCGACGTCTCCAGCGCGGAGTCCATCAGGTTCAGGATGTTCGCGGCGACCTTGATGCCGCCGACGCTCGACGACTTCGTGTTGCTGCCGCCGGCGAACTGCTTCTCCATGATCTCGTCGAGCTCCTGCAGCGCGTGCGGCTGGATGCCCTCGAGCGTGGCGATGCGCATCAGGATGTCAGGGCGCGTGCGCTCGGGGAACAGCGCGAGCACTTCGGCGGCCTGATCGGAATCCAGGTACGACAGCACGATCGCGATGATCTGCGGATGCTCGTTGCGGATCAGCTCGGCGACGGCCTTGGTGTCCATCCACTTCAGCGCTTCGAGGCCCTTGCTGCTGCGGCCGAGCAGGATGCGGTCGATCACGCTCGAGGCCTTGTCCTCGCCGAGCGCGTTGACCAGCACCTTGCGCACGTAATCGTCGGCGCCGACGCCGATCGCGGTCTCCTCCTCGATGGTGGTGATGAACTTGTCCATCACGTTCGACGCCATGTCGCGCGTGACGTTGCTCATCGTCGCCATCGCCTGGCCGAGCTTCTGCACGTCCTTGGCGCCCATGTGCTTGAGCACCTGCGCCGCTTCGTTCTCGCCGAGCGACATCAGGAGGATTGCGGCACGCTGCGTGCCGCTCATGTTTGCCGCGTTGCCTTCAACCGCCATCGGAGCCCACCCAGGTCTTCACCACTTGCGCGACGCGCTTGGGATCCTGCGCGACTGCGGTGCGCGCGAGCGCGAGCTTCTCTTCGTAACCATTGCCGCCGCGCTGCGTGAGGGCGCCTGCGGCCCCGGGACCGCCGAGCGCGACGACGTCGCCGCCCTCGCCCGCCGGGATCGCCGCGACGCGCGCCGTCAGCGGCGTGTTGAGCAGCTGGCGCAACGTCGGTCGCACCACCATGAGGATCAGCGTGAGCAGGACGCCGACACCCGCGACGCTGCGCGCGACGGACAGCACCGCCGGCTGCTGCCAGATCGGCGTCGGCGCGACTGCAACTTCCGCTTCGCGCTGGAACGCCGCGTTCATCACGTTGACCGAATCGCCGCGCGCTTGATCGAAGCCGACCGCCTGACGCACCAGCGCCTCGACCTGCTTGCGCTCGTCTTCCGACAGCGGCTGCAGGACCGTCTCGCCCTTGTCGTTCGCGTGCGGAAGGTTGTCGACCAGCACCGCGACGGTGAGCCGCTTGATGCGGCCGCTCGCCTGTCGCGTGTGGCTGATCGTCTTGTCGAGCTCGTAGTTGCGCGTTTCCTGCTTCGACTGCGTGCCGAGGCTCTGCGACGCCTGCAATTCCACCGGCGCCTGCGTGCCGCCGGACTTCGGCGGCTGATTGCTCGCCGCGCCCGGAACGCCTTGCGGCGCGCCGCCGCCGGACGCCGATTGCTCGGAGGTCTGCTCGCTGCGGACTTTCTTCGGATCGGGCGTGTAGACCTCGCGCGCTTCCTCGACCTGCGTGAAGTCGACGTCGGCGTTGACCTTGGCGTGCACGCGGCCGGCGCCGGTCATCGGCGTCAGCAATTCCTCGACGCGCGCGACGAGGTTCTCCTCGATGTGCCGCGTGTACTCGAGCTGCTGCGCGCTCTGCTCGAGCTCGCTGCCGGTCTCCAGCTGCGTGAGCAGGCGGCCATGCTGATCGACGACCGTGACATGCGTGGTTTCGAGATCGGGAACGCTCGACGCGACGAGATTCACGATCGATGCAACCTGTTCCGTTTCGAGATTGCGACCGGGATACAGCTCGACGAACACCGACGCGCTCGGCGGGCGACGGTCGCGCGTGAACGCGGCGGGCTTGGGGATCGCGAGATGCACGCGTGCGCCCTGCACCGGACGCAGCGAGGAGATCGTGCGCGCGAGCTCGGTCTCGAGCGCCATCTGGAAGCGCGCGTTCTCCATCGACGGCGTGGTGCCCATGCCCTGCGAGTCGCGCAGCAGCTCGGCGCCCATGCCGCCGGAGCGCGGCAGGCCTTTCGCCGCGAGCTTCATGCGTGCGTCGTCGAGCTGCGCGCGCGGCACCGACACGCCGCGGCCACCCGCTTCGAGGCGATACTGGATGTCGACCGCGCGCAGCGAGTCGGCGACTTCGAGCGAATCCTTTTCGGAGAGATCGGCGAACAGCAGCGTGTAGTCCGGTCCGTGCGACCACATATAGATGCCGATGCCCGCGGCGACCGCGCCCGCGAGCCCGACCAGCAGCACGAGCGCGCGAAGACCCGGGATCGAGTCGAGGAGCGTTGCGACGTTCTTGGTCATTTAAGTGCGCGCCTCAGATCGGCATGTTCATGATGTCCTGATACGCGCGCACCATCCGGTTGCGCGCCTCGGTCATCGCCTTGAAGGAAACCTGCGCGGTCTGCGTCGCGAGCACCGCGGTCGACAGATCGCCCTTGCCCAGCTCGAAATCGGTCGCCGCCTGCTCGGCGCTCTTTTGCGTGCGATCGACCGCCTCGACCGCGCTCTTGAGCACGTTGCCGAAGGTCAGGCCTTCGGCCTTGGCGTCGGGCTTGAGCGGCGGCGTGATCGAGCCGATGCCCGTCGTCGCCTGCGACGACAGCGCGCGCAGCTGCGAGAGCACAGAGTTGATGTCGAAGTCAGCCATGGGATCGATTCCGCCTCACTCGGTCTCGAGCAAGTCGTGTTCCGGATCGAGCGACGTAATCCCGTCGCGACCCAGGTTGTACTTGCGCAGCTTCTCGACCAGCGTCGTGCGGCGCATGTTAAGCAGCTTTGCCGCGTGGGCGACGACGCCCTCGGACTGCGCCAGCGCCTGCTTGATCAGCGAGGTCTCGATGTGCGCGATGTGATCGCGCAGGTCGATGCCGCCGGGGCCCAGCGTCGGCTCCGTGTTGAGGTTGATCGTGGCTGCGTTCGACGGCATCTCGACTGCCGACGGTGGCGGCATCGCGGTCGCCCCCGCGGGGCGATACCGCGGCGGCAAGTCGACGGCGCGCACCGTCCCACCCGGATTGAGCACCGCGAGCCGCTCGATCAGGTTGCCGAGCTCGCGGACGTTGCCGGGCCACTGATGCGAGCGCAGCGCCTGCACCGCGTCGGGCGCGAGGCGCACGCTGCCGCGGCCGCTCTTCTCGAGCACCGCGCACAGATCGCTCACCAGCGCCGGCAGGTCCTCGAGACGATCGCGCAGCGGCGGCATCTCGATCGGGAATACGTTCAAGCGGTAATAGAGGTCTTCGCGGAACGTGCCCGCGGCGATGCACTCTTCGAGGTTGCGATGCGTCGCCGCGATGACGCGCACGTCGCAGCGCTGCGTCGGGCCGCCGCCGACGCGCTCGAACGCGCGCTCCTGCAGCGCGCGCAGGATCTTCACCTGCATCGGCAGGCTCATGTCGCCGATCTCGTCGAGGAACAGCGTGCCGCCGTCGGCCATCTCGAAGCGGCCTTTGCGCGAGGTGATCGCGCCGGTGAACGCGCCCTTCTCGTGGCCGAACAGCTCGCTTTCGAGCAGCTCTGCCGGAATCGCGCCGCAGTTGATCGCGACGAACGGCTTGTTCCGCCGCGACGAGCGCTCGTGCAGCGCGCGCGCGACCAGCTCCTTGCCGGTGCCCGACTCGCCGAGGATGAGCACGGTCGCGTCGGTCGCGGAAACCTGGTCGATCATCTTGCGCACGCGCTGGATCACCGGCGAATTGCCGCCGGGTCCGGCCGCGGGCGACGCAGCCGCGCGCGTGGCCTGCCAGCGCGTGAGGCGGGCGCGCTCGAGCAGCTCGTTCAATTGCGCGTGATGCACCGGATAGTCGAGCAGCCAGCAATCGTCGCGCTCGGGGCTGTCGGCTTCCCACGCGCGTGCGTGATGCTCGGGCAGCAACAGCGCCGGCGGGAATTGCGGGTCGAAGTGCAGCCACTGCAGCAGCGTCTTGAGATCGCCGCTGGTCGCGAGCTTGCCGACGATCACCGCCGTCCATTCGCGCGGCTGGCGCTGCTGGCGCGTCAGCTCGCGCCAATCGGCGCTCACCTGCGCGCTCACGTCCATGAAGCGCAGGAACGACGACAGCTCCGCCGCGCGCTCGGCATCGGCGTCGACGATCAGGACCTTGGTTTCACTCATTTGTTTATTCACTCCGTTCTAGCTCGCCTTGCGCATCGGGCGGCTCGCAGCGACGCGCCGTTCCTTCGCGGGGGCGATCTTCATCGCCTCGCGGTACTTCGCCACCGTGCGGCGCGCGACACCGATGCCTTGCCGCGACAGCAGCGCGGCGATGGTGCCGTCGCACAGCGGCGACGCGGGATTCTCGGATTCGATCAGCCGGCGCACGATCGCGCGCACCGCGGCGCCCGAGGCTTCGACGCCGTCGCGCACCGTCACCTGGCTGCAGAAGAAATGCCGCAACGGCAGCAGACCGCGTGGCGTCGACACATATTTGTTCGCGGTGATGCGCGACACGGTCGACTCGTGCATGCCGATCGCGTCGGCGACTTCGCGCAGCGTCAGCGGCACCAGGCCTTCGTCGCCGCGGATCGCGAATCCCGCTTGCCGCGTGAAGATCACGCGCGCGGCGCGCAGCAGCGTCTGGTTGCGCATCTCGAGCCCGCGCACCAGCCAGCGCGCTTCGTTCAGCTGCGTGCGCAGCGTGTCCGCGCCGGGACCGCAATCGCCGAGCAGCCTCTCGTAGACGCGATTGACGCGGATGCCGGGGATCGAGCGCGTATTGAGGTCGACGCTGCACTGACGGCCGCGCACGCGCAGCACGAGATCGGGAATGATCGCCTCGGCGACGTCGTTCGGCGCGCGGCCGGGATAGGGGTTCAGGCTGCGGATCAGGCGCAGCGCTTCTTCGATCGACTCGGTCTCGACTTCGTAGCGCCGGGCGAGCGCGTCGACCTGGTCGACCGTCGCCATGTCGAGCGCCTGACCGACGATCGCCATGGCGAGCACGCGCGCCGGCGTGCGCACCGGCAGCGCGGTGAGCTGGATCAGCAGGCATTCGCGCAGATCGCGCGCGCCGTAGCCGGCGGGCTCGAGCTGCTGCACGCGCGAGAGCGCGAACTCGAGCTCGTTGCTGGTCGCCGGCGGTGCGATCGAGGCGCCGATGTCGGCGAGCGGGCGCTCGAGATAACCGTTGTCGTCGATCGCTTCGACGATCGCGAGCACGATCTCGGCCTCGCGCGCGTCGCGCACCGTCAGCGCGAGCTGCGCCAGCGCGCGCGCCTGCAGCGAGACGCCATTGGGCGCGGCCATCGTGTCGCGCGTGTCGCTCGCCGACGACGCCGGAGCATCGTCGTCGTCCGTGGCGAGCTCGATCTCATCATCGTGCTCGACATCGTCGTTGTTGTCCTGCGCTTCTTCGGTGGATTCTTTCGCTTCGTCGATCGCCGGCTCTTCTTCGGCGCTCTCGAGCATCACGTTGGCTTCGAGCATCTGCCGGATTTCCTGCTCGAGCTCGAGGGCCGAAAGTTGCAGGAGCCGGATCGACTGGACCAACTGCGGCGTCATCGCGATGTGCTGACCGAGCCGCTGCTGCTGCGAAACTCTCATCACCAAACCCCCGTGCGGAATGCGCGAGTGCATTCTTTGACGCTCGTTCAATAGCGACCATCAGGGGGACACGGACGCGCGTCAGGGAATCCCCGACATCCGTACACTTTCTCTATTCAGCTTTGCGGAAGCCTGCCGCGAGGCGGCGTTGCTCCCGGTGCGCGAGCTCTGCTCGGACACACCGGGGCCGCACTCCAACGAGGGCTACGCCGTCTCCGCCGTCCCGACCGACAGCGCGTAGCGCATCAGACCGGCGCTGCCCTTCACGTCGAGCGTCTCCATCAGGCGCGCGCGATGCGTCTCGACGGTCTTGATGCTGATGCCGAGCTTCTCCGCGATCTCGCGCGTCGAATGGCCACGGCCGATCATGTGCAGCACTTCGCGCTGGCGCGGGCTGAACACCCGCGGCGCGGTGCCGCGCGTCAAGCTGCGACGCTCCATCAATCGCTCCGACACCTGCGGGGTGATGTAAACCTGCTGGCGCGACAGCGCGGTGAGCGCCAGCTCGAGCTCGCCGGGATTGGAATCCCAGGTGATGTAGCCCATCGCGCCTGCCGCGAGCGCGGCGCGCACCGACGCCGAGTCGCCGCTCACCGCCAGCGCGAGGATCGCCGCGCGCGGGCACTGCTCGTGCAGCTCGGCGATGGCGCGGCCGGTCGGCGCGTCGGGCATCTTCGGATTGAGGATCACGGCGTCGACGCGATTCGCGCGCGCAACGGCGATGGCCTTGTTGAGCGTCGACACCTCGGCGATCACCTCGACCGAGGCGATGGTGTCGAGCAGCTGACGAACGCCGGCGCGCGCAAGGTGTCGAGCGTCCGCGAGCAGAATCCTCATCGATGGAACCCCCACTCCACGACCAGCGGCATCCCAGCCGCCAGGAATGGCGCCCATTCAATCCGGGTTCGCGGGTTCCTGCAAAGCAGTTAGGAGACTTTTATCCATTGCGGGTTTCCGAAATGGCCCGCCGGTGACGGCGGAAGATGTGCCGCTCCAGCGCGGTCTCGACCGGCTCCGGCACCGAGTCGAAGGCCACCTCGACCTCGACTTGTCCGCTGCGCGGCTCGACCGCGCAGACGTGCGCCGGCAGCAGCAGCGGCTGCATCAGGCGCGGATGGAGGTGCAGCTCCAGCACGCCATGCTCGCCGATCGGCGGCGCCTTGCCCGGCTCGGTGCGCCACGCCACGCCCATGCGCGACAGGCGGACGTGCGCCGGCTGCGGCGCCGGATGATGGATCTCGAGCAGGCGGCCCATCATCTCGAGCACGCTGTCGAGCTTCTCGTGCAGGCGCAGGAGCTGGGGATCCTTGACGTCGGCCTGCTCGCCGGGCTCGGCGCGCAGCGCGCGCAGCGTCAGCTCCTGCAGGCGATGCAGCTCGCCGCTGGAGAGCGCGCCCTGGCGCCCGCGCCACGCGATCGGAACGACGTCCTCGCAGCTGACGCAGTCCTCGAACACGCTGTGGGGCTCAGCCGATCCGCCCATACGCGGCGACTGCCTCGCGCCCGTGCTGCATCGATTGGAGCGCGGCGAACACGTTCCGGCGCCGCTGCTCCAGGCCGGCGATCAGCGATTCGTCGTTGCGGACGACTTCGCGCAGCACCGGCGCCATCTCGTGCCGTTGATCCACGCCGAGCGGGCCGGCGAACAGCCGCGACAGTTTCGCCGCGCGCTCGCGCGCGACGGCGACCGCTTCGTCCCACAGCTGCGCGGCGATCAGCCGCACGATCTCCGCGCTGTCGCGCGTGATGTCGTCGAGCACGCTGCGGCGCTCGATCGCGGTCATGACGTCTTGCCCTGCGTGGGCATCGCGTCCCACGCGGTCGCGAGCTCGCGGACGAGGCCGATCACTTCGTCGACCGCGGCGCGCTCGTTGCGCACGCTGGCGTCGAGCAGGCGGCGGTTCATGTAGTCGTAGAGCGACTCGAGATTGCCCGCGATCTGGCCGCCGGCGCCGACGTCGAGACTCGCGCGCAGCGTCGACACGATGTTCATCGCGGCGCCGATCATGCGCCCCTTCTGCGCGGTGTCCGAGGTCTCCATCGCGCCTCGCGCGAGGGCGAGGCGCGACAGCGCGCCGTCGAGCAGCAGGTGGATCAGCCGGTGCGGCGAGGCGTCCTGGATCACGCCGGTCAGCCCCGCATTGCGGTAGCTGCTCAGCATCGCTTCGGTGCGTGGATTGCTCATGCTCTACGTATCGGCCAGCGTCGGGGCGACTTGAACTACTTCGACGAGATGCCGGCGAGCGCGTTGAGGCTCGACAGCTGCTGGGTCAGGAAGCTCGAGGTCTGCTGCAGCTGGCCGATCAGCGTGTCGAGCGCGGTGAACTGCTTGCGATACATGTCCTCGAGCGCGCTCATGCGCGCGTCGAGCTGATCACGCTGATGCTGGATGTCCTTCAGCGTCGAGTTGGCGCCGTCCATGCGCGCCTGCATCGCGCCGCTCGCCGACAGGTAGTTCTGCAGGTTGTCCGACAGCCGCGAAGCCACGCCGACGTCGGCGTCGCTGAACAGCGTCTTCACCGCCGCGGGATTGGCGTCCAGCGCCGCGGAGAGCTTGGCTGCATCGAGCGCGAGCGTGCCGTCGGCCTGCGTGGTGATGCCCACGCTCGACAGCGTCGTGTAATTGCTCTGGTTGCCAATCGATCCGCCGATCAGCCGCCGCAGCTGCGACGAGACGCTGAGCGCGGTGGCGTCGCCGAGCAGCGGACCCGCGACCCTCGTATCGGGGTTGTACGCCGTGAGCTGCGTGAGCAGCTTCGAGAGCTGGTTGTAGGCGTTGACGAACGTCGCGACGCTGCTGTTGAGCGAGCTGCGGTCGGCGCCGACCGCGATGCTGGCGTCGTCTTCCGCGGGGTCCTGCGACTTGTTCAGGGTGAGCGTGACGCCCGGGATCGCGCCCGTGATCGTGTTGGTCGAGCTCTTGTAGACGAAGCCTTCGATCGTCGCCTGCGCGTCCTGCGCCGGTGATTTCTCGGTGAGCGCCGTAGCGCCATGCGCCGGATCGTAGACCAGGCTCGCCAGCCCGCCGTCGCCGCCGCTTTGTGTCACGGTGAGCGCGAATGCGGCGCCCGTGTTGTTCGAAGTCAGGACGAGATGCGCGCCGTCGGTTGCATTGACGACCGTCGCCTTGACGCCCGCGTTATCCGCTGCAGCGTTGATCGCGTCGCGGATGCCCGCGAGCGTGTTGATGGTGCCATCGATGGTGACGTCGAAGCTCTGGGTGCCGACGGTGATGGTCAGCGTGCCGGTGCCGATCGCCGTCGACGACCCGAAGGCGGCCGACGCGAGCTTGTGCG
The DNA here is from genome assembly GCA_035650495.1 of Nevskiaceae bacterium. Lineage (GTDB taxonomy): Bacteria > Pseudomonadota > Gammaproteobacteria > Nevskiales > Nevskiaceae > DASRHK01. Next base: position 25,697 of record DASRHK010000069.1, read on the forward strand.
CCTTCGCGAGCGCGTCGACATGAACGGAATAAGTGCCGGCGACAGCGGTGCCGTCGGTGGTCGCCGTGAACAGCGATGCGTCGGAAGGCGTGGCGGACTGCTTGCCGAACACGCTGCCGTTGGCGAGTGACTTGATCGAATCCTGCAACGCGGAGAGCGCCGACTTGAAGGCGCCGATCGCGGACAGCTGCTGCTGGACGCTCGCTTCCTTCTTGTCGAGCGCGTTGGATTGCGGCGCGCGCTCGGCATCGACGAGCTGGGTGACCAGGCTGTTGACGTCCAGCCCGGATCCGATGCCCGCAGAACTCAGCGTCGCCATCAATCACTCCATGCCGGCCTGAAGGCCGGTCCACGAGGAGGGCGTCAGGCCTGGTCCTCGAAAAACTGCTTGCCGATCGATTCCAGCGCCTTCGCGAGCTTCAGCGCGTCCTCGCTGGGAATTTGACGCAGGACGTTGCCGGAGTCCGGATCGACCAGCGTCACCACCACCTCCTGCAAGTCCGGGTCCACCCGGAAGCGCAGGTCGAAGGCCTGCAATCCCGGCGGGGGCGCGGGCGGCCTGGACGGTGCTGCGGCGGCTGCGGCGTTGGCGCTTCGCGGCAGCTTGCTCAGGTCCGTCTGCGTCCCGGAGCGCGCGGCGCTGACCGGAACTTCCACCGCGGTCGCCGCGGACGCCGCAGCTGCGTAACCGATGCCAGGAGTCATGACATCACCTCTTGAAGTTGAGGCGCGAACGGGCCGGGGAGCTCCACTCCCCGGCCCTGCACCTCATTCGCGTCGTCCTTAGCGGAGCAGCGCGAGGACTTGCTGCGGGACCGCATTGGCTTGCGCGACCATCGCGACGCCGGCCTGCTGCAGGATCTGGGCGCGGGTGAGCGCGGCCGTCTCCTTCGCAAAGTCCGCGTCCTGGATGCGCGACCGGGAGGCCGTGAGGTTCTCCGAGGTCGTGGTCAGGCTCGCGACCACCGAGCTGAAGCGGTTCTGCACGGCGCCGAGATAAGCGCGGCCGGTGCTGACCTGCGACAGCGCTGCGTCGAGCGTCGCCAGAGCCGCCGTCGCATTCGACGAGGTCGACACGTCGACCGCGGCGAGCGAGGTGAAGCTCGAGTTGTTGACGCCCGCCGTGGTGAACACATCCGCGTTGGCATTCGCCGTCGCGATTGCGCCCGCCGAGCTCGACAGCGAGACGATGCCCGTCTTCACCGCCGTGACCGTGCCGCCTTCCGTCAGCGTCGAGCCGCCGAACGAGATCGACTCGTTGGACGCGCCGTTCACCGCGAAGGTCGACAGCGCGATGTTGCGGCCGTCGGTCGTCGACAGGGTGATCGAGGACTTCGAGGACGAGCTCGAGAAGGTCGCCGTCACGCCGGTCGTGCCCTGCACGCCGTTGATGGCGGAGACGAGGCTCGACAGATCGTTCTGGTCGGTGACCACCGCCGAGACCGCCTGGCCGTTCAGCGTGAAGCTGACGACGTTGGTGCCGGCGCCCACGCCAGAGAGCGAGGACAGCGTGGTGCTGTTGGTCGCCGTCGCCGTGACGCCGACGCCGCCAGCCGCCGTGTTGATCGCCGAGGCGATCGCATCAGCGCCCGCGTTGGCGGCGTAGCTGATCGCGCCCGTGGTGACCGCGCTCGGGCCGGTGCCGACCGTCAGCGTGAGATCCGTCTCGGCGCCGACGCCGTTGTTGGTGCTGCCGGTGACGACGTTGCCGGTGACCGTGCCGTCCGCCGTCAGCGTGTGCGCGCCGAGGGCAGCCGTGCGGGAGTCGACGAGCGACGCCACCGTGATGGTCTGGCCGGCGTTGGCGCCGACCTGGAAGGTCTGGCCGCTGAACGAGCCGTCGAGCAGGTTGACGCCGTTGAAGGCGGTCTGCGAGGCGACGCGGTTGATTTCAGAGACCAGCTGCGAGACTTCCTGCTGCAGGGCGGCGCGATCGGACGAGCTGTTCGTCGCGTTGGCCGACTGCACGGCGAGCTCGCGGATGCGCTGCAGGTTGTTGCTGACCTGCGAGAGCGAGCCTTCGGCGGTCTGCGCGAGCGAGATGCCGTCGTTGGCGTTGCGCGCGGCCTGATCGCTACCGCGGATCTGCGCCGTGAAGCGCTCCGCGATGGCGAGGCCGGCAGCATCGTCGGCGGCGCTGTTGATGCGCAGGCCCGAAGACAGGCGCTGCAGCGAAGTTGCAAGGGACGACTGCGATGAAGCCAGATTGCGCTGGGCGTTCAGCGACAGAACGTTGGTGTTGATGCCAAGAGCCATGGTGCTATTCCTCGATGAGTGGATGTCCGCTGCGACCACTACCTGAGACGTTATGTCGCCGCTGGTCCACTTATCGGCGCGGGGTGCGAATCCTTTAGGTCCCGCGTCGCGTCCCTCTCACCTTGCGCAAGAGAGATTTGTTACTTGGCTCACCGCAGGTAGTCGAAGAGCGACAGGCCCTGGATCTTCACGAACGACTGCTGCGCCGCCTGCAGCGCGGTGAGCTGCAGCTGGAGCTGGCTCACGGCCTGCGTGAAGTTGGTGTCGCGCACGTCGGAGAGCGACTGCGTGAGCTGCAGCGACAGGCTCTCCTGCGATGACTGCGCATCCTTCACTTCGTTGACGCGCGCGCCGACGCTGGCGCGCGTGTTGACGATGTGATCGAGCGCACGATCGATGTCCTCGATCGCGCCGTACATCGCGTTGTGCCGCGCGGCTTCGCCGGCAACCGAGCCTTGCGGCACGTTGAGCGTGTCGATCAGGTTCTGCACGATCGAGAACACGTCGCTGGTGCTGCCGGGCGCGACGCTGAAGCTGTCGCCGGTCATCGCATTGCCTTCGAGCGTGACACTGACGCCGCGGAACGTGACCGCCTGCCCGGCGGCGTAGGTGCCGCTGGTGACGAGCAGGTTGCCGCTGTCGCGCACTTCATACGTCGTCGGCGACGTGAAATTGATCGCGTAGGTGCCGGCATCCCACTGCGTGGAGTCGACCACCGCTGCGCTCTTCAGGAGCACCGTGCCGGTGTTGGTCGAAGCCGCGCGCGCGGCGAACGTTCCATTGCCGGTGGTGACGTTGAGGAAGACCGATTGGCCGTCGTCGCCGTCGGCGACGCTCGTCCCCGGACCGACGTCGATGCGCCGCGTATTCGCGTTGCCCGCGTAGTTGACGACGTTCGCAGCGAAGGAGAACGGCGGCGCACCGTCGTTGGTTCCCGCGAAGAGGAAGCGGCCCTGGCCGTCGTCGCTGTTGGCGACGTCGACGAGCTGCTGCAATCGGCTCTTGAGCTCCGCGATGGTCGACTGCCGCGACACGTTGTCCTGCGTGCCGTTGTTGGCCTCGATCGCGAGCTCGCGGATGCGCTGCAGCGTGTCGTTCACCTGCGAGAGCGCGTTGTCCTCGAGCCCGAGGCGATTGGCGACGACGTCGCCGTTCTTGCCGAAGCGATCGAGCTGCGCGAGCGCCTGGTCGAAGCCGATCGCCGCGGCGAAGTCGGCCGGATTGTCGGCGGCGGACGCGTCCTTGTGCCCGCTGGAGATCTGCTGCTGGATGCGCGCGATCCGCGACTGCTGATCGAGGATCGTGGTGATGCCCTGCTGGGCCAGCGTCGCGGTACCGATGCGCATGCTCATGACGACTACCTCCGCAACGCCGCGAGCAGGCTGTCGAACGCCGCGTTCGCCGTCGCGATGATCTGCGCGGCGGCCTGGTACGCCTGCTGGAAGCGCACCATGTTCGCGGCCTCTTCGTCGAGGTTCACGCCCGACACCGAGTCGCGCTGCGCGGCA
>DASRHK010000070.1:0-15259 GCA_035650495.1 Nevskiaceae bacterium
TGCATCGCGCGAGCATCTGACGCAGACCGCGGTGGTCGGCACGATTTACGGCACGATCTTCCTGCTCGGGCTCTCGCGCGGGATCTATTCGCCGGCGGCCTCGTCGCTGAAAGCGTTCCTCGTGCCGCGCGAGCTGTATCCGAATTCATCGACGTGGGTCAGCACGTTCTGGCAGGCCGGCGCGATCCTCGGTCCGGCCAGCGCGGGTTTCCTCTACGCGAGCCTCGGCATCGACGGCGCGCTGTGGACGGTGCTCGGCTGCTTCGTCGCTGCGTTCGTGCTGATCTCGACCATCAAGCCGCGCCAGCCGACCGCGAGCGATCTGCATCCGGGCGACGTGTGGCAGAGCCTGCGCGAAGGGCTCGCCTACGTGTTCCGCACGCGGATCATCCTCTATTCGATCTCGCTCGACATGTTCTCCGTGCTGTTCGGCGGCGTGGTCGCGATCCTGCCGATCTTCGCGCAGGACATCCTGTTCGTCGGCCCGGAAGGGCTCGGCATCCTGCGTGCGGCGCCGAGCGTCGGTGCGATGCTGACGCTGCTGCTGACGGCGTATTGGCATCCCGCGCGCAGCAACGCGTGGCGAAATCTGTTGTGGTCCGTCGTCGGCTTCGGCGTGGCGACGCTCGTGTTCGCCGTGTCGCGGAATTTCTGGCTGTCGGCTGCGATGCTGTTCTTCACCGGCGCATTCGACAGCGTGAGCGTGGTGATCCGCGGCACGATCCTGCAGCTGATGCCGCCGGATCACCTGCGCGGCCGCGTGCAGTCGGTCAACTCGATCTTCGTCACCACGTCGAACGAGCTCGGCGCGTTCGAGTCCGGCGTCGCGGCGAAGCTGATGGGGACGGTGCCGTCGGTGATCTTCGGCGGCGTGATGACGCTGGTCACCGTCGCCTGGATCTGGCGGCGGTCACGTGAGCTGTTTGCAGTGAAGGTGTAGCGCGCTTCAGATCAGCGCGCGATCCAGCTGTGCCCGAGCGATTGCGCGCCGAGCACGCCGTGGCGGGTGGTGGTGAGATCGAACAGCGTCACCAGCGAGGTGCCTTTCATCGCGCCGTCGACGTCGACCGAATCGTCGCCGGCCATGGCGGCGCGCAGCGTGTCGGGATGCAGGAACTGCGAGCGGACGTCGAATTGCGCGGCGAACTGCAGCGCCGATTTCGCTTTCGCGTCGGCGCCGAACTTGAAGCCCACGGTGATCGTCGGGGTGATGCTGCGATCCGCCGAGTCATCGGCGAACGCAGGTGCCGCGGTCGTGCACGCGATGCACGCGGCGATGATGGATTTGATGGCCAACGCGGACCCCCTAAGCTACGGCTCCGATCTTATCGGGGTTGGCGGCTGGCGAAGGGCGCGATGGGGTAGGAAAAAGAACTCCATTCGGTGCATCGGGATGAGATATCTAGCGCGCGCGCTCGAGCGGCGTCGCGCGTCGATAGAGCGGAAAGCCGCCGACCTCGACGCGGTTGTAGCCGTAGCTCGCGGGGTCGGCATCGCGCGGAAGGCCGTCGACGTAGTCGGGCGCGACGATAGCCAGGCTGTAATGAAGGTCGAACTTGTTGTGACCCGGATAGAACACCGGGTCGACCGCCGGCATGCGGGCGATGTGCCGATCGGATTTGCCGTAGAGATCCACGCATCGCAGCCGCGAGTAGTAACAGATCGAGCCGGCGTAGGTGACGCCGAGCGACGAATCGGCAGGCAGCATCCGCCGGAGCGCCAGGCCTTCGCGGGTCAGGTGTCGGTCGATGGCGACATCGAAGCCGTCCGACTTCACGGCGAATCCGATCGCCGGCACGTTGACGGCGAGGCAGGCCGCGACGATGAGCACCGGCCAGTCGAGCGATCGCCAATGCGCGCGCCAACTGAGGGTGACGATCAGGCCTGCGGCCAGCAGGAAGGCGACGCCGCCGGCAGCGGCCTGCCGCGTCGGAAAGCGCCCGGGAAGGGCGAGACGGTATTCGGAAGGGAACACGGCATAGGCGACGAGCCCGAGGACGATCGCGAGCGCGACTGCGACATCAACGCGCCGCACGCTGCGTGCGGTCACCTGATCCGTGGCGGCGGCGGCGAGGACGAAGAACAACGGGAGCACGCACGAGAGGTAGCGGTTCGGGAACTTGGTGCTCCATTCCCACGCGTCGCCGCCGATCCAGATGCTGTACAGGGAAGTCACCGCCGTCATCGCGAACAGGAGCGCGTGACCGCGCGACGGGGGCGGAAGCGTCGGCAGGGCAGCGAGCGTGATCACCAGGAACGGCGCGAGATAGAAGGCGACGGTGTCGCAGAACCAGTACAGCCCCGTCATGGCGCGGACCCCGAGGTCGACCCCCGTGGCCTTGAGATAGAACGTGTTGGGCACGACGTCGCCGTAGTACGTGTAGCGCCACAGCGTGATTCCGGCCATGAGCGCCGCGGCGAGGGCGCCGCCGGCCACGAGCAAGACACGTCGCCGCGGCTGCGCGCTCGCGAGCGCGAACAGCCACACCGGCGCCGTCAGGGCGATCATCTCGGGACGCAGCGCGAACAAAGCCACGGTGATGAGCGCGAGCGTGAGGACGTTGCCGCCCCCGCGCGAATAACGGATCGATTCGACGCACGCGGCGGTGACCAACGCTGCCGCGATGCCGACTTCCATGCCGCGCGCCGTCCAGAAGGCGAGCGGGAAGCTCGCGCCGGTCATCAGCAGCGACGCGCGGATCGCGCTTTCACTCATCCCGAGCTGGTCGCCCAGCGCGGCCTGCTCGCGCAGGTTGTACGCGAGCGCGGCAAATCCGGTCAGCGTGACGAGCGCGCTGGTGATGGCGCCATCGCCCAACGCGAAATGCAATCCCGCCATCCACAACGTCCACAAGAGATTGGTGAAGCCTTCCACCGGCTCGGCGCCCGGATACCAGACGAGGCCGTGTCCCTCCGCGAGCGTGCGCGCGTAGGTCATCGAGATCATCGCGTCGTCGAACAGCGGGAGCTGCACGCCGGCGTCGGTCGGCGTCCACGACAGCGCGAGCAGATACGCAAACGGCAGCGCGGTCAGCACGAGCGGAAGGGCCAGCCGCTTCACGCGCCTACACCTTGATGTGCGCCCAGCGCTTCTTCTGCCAGGCGCTGGTGAAGATCGCGGTCTGCAGCAGGCGATAGCCGCCCATCGCGACCCAGATCGCAGTGAGCCCGAGTCCGAAGCGCGGGCCGAGCAGATAGGCGATCGGCAGGAACAGGCACCATTGCAGGCCGGTCGCGACCGCCATGACGAAGCCGCTCGCGCCGGCGCCGAGCAGCGCCTGCATCATGATCAAGCCCAGGCCGTCGAGCAGGACCATGCCGCCGACGAGCTGCAGCGGCAGCTTGCCGATCGCGACGAGGTGCTCGTCGCGCACGAAGATGCGCAGGTCCCATTCGGCGAACAGCACCATGCCGAGCGCGAGCGGCACGAAGATCCACAGGCCGACGCGGAACACGTCCCATGCCCAGCGATGCGCGTCGTCCGGCTCCTTGCGGCCGAGCGCCTGCGCGCACAGCGTCGCTGCCGCGATGCCGAGCCCGATGCCGGGGAGGATCGCGGTGAGCGTGATGGTGATCAGCACGTTGGCGACCGCGAGCTCCGCGGTGCCGACCTTGCCGACGATCCAGAACAGCACGGTGAAGCCGCCCGAGAACAAGAGCTGCTGGACCGACGACGGCAGGCCGAGCTTGAGCAGCGACTTGAACTGCTCCGGTGTCGGGCGCTTGTGCAGGAAGCCCTGCGCGTCGGCCGCCTTGCGACCGAGGAAGAAATACGCCGAGGTGCCGACGAAGATCGCGAGCGTCGTGCCGAGTCCGGCGCCGGCGGTACCCATCGCCGGCAGGCCGAACAGTCCGTAGATCAGCGAGTAGCTGAAGATCACGTTGAGGATGTGCATGCCGATCAACGTGTACATGTAGTAGTTGGCGAGCTTCACCGCGCTCCAGTAGCCGCGGAACGAGAAGTTGACGCCCACCGCGACGACCGCGATGAGCCGCCACTGCAGGTAGACCGAGCCCTGCTTCACCACTTCGGGATCGCTGTTCATCGCCGCGAAGATCGACGGCGCCGCGAGGATCAGGATCACGGACAGCGGCAAGCCGATCGCGACCGACAGCAGGATGCCGCCATTGAGCGGCACCGCCGCCTCGTCGATCTTGCCCTCGCCGACGCGCCGCGCCGCGATTGCCTGCACCGCCGGCGAGAAGCCGGTGATGAACGCCACGGCGATGAAGTTGAGGAAGTTCGCGAGACCGGTGCCGGCGAGCGCTGCCGGACCCAGCCCGCCGACCATCCACGCGTCGACGAGATTGAGCAGGTTCTGCGAGGTCATGCCGCCGATGATCGGCAGCGACAGTCGCCAGACCTCGCGTGCGCGAGCTCGATCCACCCGGACTCCCCCGATGACACGGCGGCGCGCGCGGCGCGCCTACACGATTATTTCTCTTCCACCACGTTGACGATGGCGGCCGCCATCGAGAACGGCTTGCCGCCGAGCGACTTCGCGAGCCGCGGCGGCAGGTGTTTCTTGTCGAGCTGCAGCAGCGAGACCTGCGCGAATCCGCCCGGCGCCTCGCCGGCCCAGGATTCGGCGATCGGTCCGTCGCCGCTCTTGGGCTTGATGCCCAGGCGCGCGAGCTGCTCCTGCGCCGGCACCAGATCCTGCGCGCCCCTGTCGAGCGATGCGGTCGAGGCCTGCACTTCGACCCAGGTGTTGAAGTCGTGACGCAGCAGCGGCTCGGCGATCGCGCGGATCACCGGCGTCGCCAGCGCGCGAGCAGCTGCACGCTGGGCCAGCGCGCCGACCCGCTGCGCCGGCGTGAGCGCCCGGCTCGCGGAGCCGATCGCGCGATGATCCTTCTTCTTGCGGCGGCCGATCGCGGGACGCAGCGCGCTCGCGAAGTTGGTCTGGATATGGGCGCGGATCCGCGTCTTCTCGCCGTCGCCGTGCGGCTCGGTGAGCACTTGCACGTCGATCTTCCACAGCGGCGCGCCGTCGGCGCCCGGGATCTCCGCCGACAGGCCGACGCGATCCGTGCTCGGATGGTCCGGATCGCGAGGTTCGGCGTCGACGCCGAGCCGCTCGCGCAATCGCCTTAAGATGCTCATCAATGCCTTCATCTTACCGCTTCACTGCCAGCGGCCGGGTCCAGGGCGTGGGCTTCCGCGAATCCGCGCGCCGCAAGGCCGAGCAGCTCGGCATTTCGGGTTGGATCGCCAATCGCGCCGATGGTGCGGTCGAAGGCGTCGCGCACGGCGACGACGCGGCACTCGGACGTTTCCAGACCTGGCTCGGCGACGGTCCGCCGATGGCGCGCGTGCTGACGCTGGACTGGCAGCGCTCGGAAGAAATCCCGCCGCCGGGGTTCGAGGTCCGGCGCTCTAGGACTTCTTGAGGAATCCCGCGGTCGCCTTGCGCGCCGCCTTGAAGAACAGCTCGGGCGCCAGGCGCTTCAGGTGATAGCGCTGCTTCGCGTCGGGATGCGTGATCGCGAGGAAGCGATTGCGCTGGACTGCATCGAAGATGTCGGCGGCGACGTCGTCCGCCGTGATCTTCGCGGAGCTCATCCGGTGATCGGTGATCTTTTCCATCTGCGGGGCGGCGGTCTCCGCGTCCGGACCGGCGAGCTCGCGACTCGTCTCGAGCAGATTGGTCTTGAAGAACGATGGGCACGCGACGGTCACGCCGATGTGGTCGCCGTCGAGCTCGAGGCGCAGTGTTTCCGACAGCGAGATCACCGCTGCCTTCGCCGCGTTGTAGCTCGCGAGCGCGGGCGGGTTGGCGATGCCGGCGAACGACGCGATGTTGACGATGTGCCCGCCACCTTGGGCCTTCATCACCGGAATCACGGCGCGCGCGCCGCGGACGCAGCCGAAGAAATTGATGTTGAAGACGAACTGCCACTGGTCGAGCGGTGAGTCCTCGACCGTGCCCGCCGTGGCGACGCCGGCGTTGTTGATCAGGACGTCGATGCCGCCGAGCTCGTCGCGCACACGGCCGACGACCTGGTCGAACTCTGTTTCGGAAGCGACGTCGAGGACTTCGAACATCGCCTTGCCGCCGGCGGACTCGATCGCGCGCTTGGTGTCTTTTGCCGGCTCGCCACGCACGTCCGTTACCGCGACCTGCCAGCCTTCGGCGGCGAATTTCAGCGCGAGCGCGCGGCCGAGACCGCTGCCGGCGCCGGTGACGAGAACGCGCTTGCCCTGGAGGGACCTCAGGCGCTTGAGCCCGCCGCCATCTCGAAGGCGCGGCGATAGATGAACTCGAACGAGAAGGTGCGATCGTGCGCCTTGGACTCGATGTAATCCGCCATGCGCGCGAGCCGCTTGGGCAGCGACATCACCTTCTCCTGCGCGGCGCGGCCGAGCGAGGTGAGCCCGGTCATCTTGTCGATCGCCCAGTGCTTGACCAGGTCTTCGACGAGCTTGAGATATTCGCGCGGGCCGTAGATGCCGGCGCGGCGCTCGACCTCGGACATCTGCGCGTAGCCTTCGATGTTGTGACCGGGCATCGCCAGCGCCGGCGCAACGGACGCGAGCGCGGCGAGTGCGCGATTGGTATCGGCCTTGAGCACGGCGGCGAAGCTGTCGCGATAGAACGCGTAGTGGCGCGACTCGTCGGCACTGATGTGCGCGAGGATCTTCTGCAGCTTCGGCTCGTAATTGCTGGCGATGCGGCCGGCGTTTGAATGCGCGGTCTGCGTCGCCTTTTCTTGCAATGACGTGTAAGCGAGCAGGCGATACGGATCGCCCTGCCACTGCGGATTGAACCCCGACTCGATGTACTGATACTGAAGCCGCTCGAGATGGGTCATGTCGAACACGCGCGCTTCGCGCACGTAATCGCGCAGCACGCAGCCGTGACGATCCTCTTCGGCGGTCCAGAGGTTGTTCCACTCGGCCCACGGCCCGTCGTAGCCCATGTAGACCGCGACGAGGCGATGGAAATGCGGCAGGCCTTCCTCGGTCAGCAGATTGAGCGCAAGCGCGACGCGCACGCTGTCCGGCAATCCCTTCGCGCGTTGGCGCATCGCGCTGACTTCAGCTTCCTGCTCGGCGCCGCCTTGCTCGTTGGCAGGCAGCAGCTCGCTCGGCATCCACAGCTTGCGGCTGTCGCGATGACGCTGGGTGTACTCGGTGATCAGCGGCTCCAGCGTGCGCAGCACTTCCTGCTGGGCGGCGATCTCGGGGCTGGCGGGCATGTTCATGGGTATCTACATACTGCTCAGTAAGCGGACGGCCATTCTAATGCCACCGTGCATCAGCGGCCGATCAGGGTCAGGAATTCGGTGCGCGTGCGGTGATCCTCGCGGAACACCCCTTCCATGTAGGACGTGGTCATCATGCTGTTCTGCTTCTCGACCCCGCGCATCATCATGCACAGATGCTTCGCTTCGATGACGACGCCGACCCCGCGGGCATTGGTGATCTGCTGGATGGTCTCGCCGATCTGGCGGGTCAGGTTTTCCTGGATCTGCAGCCGTCGGGCGAACATGTCGACGATCCGCGCGATCTTGGACAGGCCCAGCACCTTGCCGCCCGGCAGATAAGCCACGTGCGCCTTGCCGATGAAGGGCAGCAGGTGATGCTCGCAGAGCGAATACAATTCGATGTCGCGCACGATCACCATCTCGCTGTTGTTCGTCTCGAAAATCGCGCCATTGACGATGTCTTCCACCCGCAGCTTGTAACCTTGGGTCATGAACTGCATGGCTTTGGAGGCGCGCAGCGGCGTGCGCGCGAGTCCTTCGCGATCGGGCTTCTCGCCGATCGCCTCGATGATCTCCCGATACTGTTTTTCCACGGGAATATGCGGAGCCGGATGCGTGAACGGGCGGCGATTGTGACATGACGAGCCAGATCAAGCAGGTGCCGGTCGACCTGATCCGGCCGGGCTCGCAGCAGGCCCGGCGCTACTTCGATCCCGCAGCGCTGAAAGAGTTGTCGGAGTCGATCCGCGAGTCGGGCGTCGTGCAGCCGATCGTGCTGCGCACGACCGTGTGGGGCTACGAGCTCCTCGCCGGCGAGCGTCGCTGGCGTGCGGCGCAGCAGGCGGGCCTGCACGAGATCCCCGCGGTCATCCGCGATGATCTCTCCGATCGCGAAGCGTTCGTGGTCGGGCTGATCGAGAACCTGCAGCGCGAATCGCTCTCACCGATGGAGACCGCAGCGGGACTGAAGCGGCTCGGCGAGATGTTCGCGCTCACCCACGAGGAAGTCGGCGAGCGCATCGGCAAGTCGCGCGAGTACGTCTCCAATCAGCTGCGGCTGCTCAACCTCGCGCAAGCGGTGCAGGGGATGGTCAACGAAGGTCTCGTGCCGCTCTCGCACGCGAAAGTGCTCGCCGGCCTGCCGCCGGAAGAGCAGGGCGGATGGGCCGTGCAAGTTGCCACGCAGAAAATCTCCGTGCGCGCGCTCGAGCGCCGCGTCGCCGCCGCGCGACGCAAGAAAGCCGGCGAGTCGCTGGTGTTCATGCCGGGCAAGCCATCGGATTGGAAGATGCTCGAACGCGAGCTCGGCGAGTACATGGGCTATCCGGTGAAGGTCGAGGCGGGCAAGGAAGGCAAAGGCGAGCTGCGCGTGAAATTCCACTCGCTCGACGAGCTCGACGGAATCCTCGCGCGCATCGGTTACACGTACAAATGAATCGCGACGCGAGTTACCCACAGCACGCTTGGATAAGCCTGTGCATAACGACGATCGCGAAGCGCGCGAACCCGCGTCGCACCGTCGCTGCAATCGCGTCGAACCCAGTTTGATGATTTTTTTACCGCTGTATTTCACTGTCACATGACGAGCCAGCTCGCGCTCGATCTGCGCAACGAAACTCCGGCATGGCGACTGGTCGAGCGCGTGTCGTCACAAGCGCGCAGCATCCGCATCGAGATCCGTTCCGGCGACGAAGTGCTGCTGGTGATCCCGCGTCGTGCATCGCGCGCGATGGCGCATGCGTTCCTGCGCAGCCGGCTCGCGTGGATCGAGCGCAAGCTCGACGAGCATCGCCGTCGCGAGACGCAGCGCATCGCGATTCCAGTCCCTGCGCTCAGTGCTCGGCAGCTCCGCGAGCAGGCGCGAAGCACTGCGCGCGCACTGATCGCGACGGAAGCGCCGCCCATGGGCGTGAAGTCCAACGGCTTGCGCATCGCAGATCAGAAGACGCTGTGGGGCAGCTGCGGCCGCAACGGGACCATCAGCTTGTCGTGGCGATTAGCGCTCGCGCCGCCCGAGGTGTTCCGCTACGTGGTGATCCACGAGCTCGCGCACCTGCAGCATCGCAACCACGGCCCGCGTTTCTGGGCGCTCGTCGCGAGGCAGATGCCCGAGTTCGAGGCGCATCGCCGCTGGCTGCGCGAGCACGGCGCCGCGCTCCACGCTGTGCCGACGCCGGGCAGATGAAGTAAATTGGCGCGCCGGTTCAAGCCATCCCTTCAGAGGATCAAAGACATGGCAACGCTCGACACGCTGACCGCCAAGGACTACATGAACACCCAGATGGTGACGCTGGCGCCGGACACGGACGTCATGGCCGCGATCAACATCTTCGTGCGGCGCGGCATCGGCAGCGCGCCGGTCGTCGGCGAGAACGGCAAGCTGCTCGGGATGCTGTCGGAGAAGGACTGCCTCAAGGCCGCGCTGACCGCGAGCTACGAAGGCGTCGCCGCCGGCCCGGTCAAGGAATTCATGAGCGACAAGACCGTGACCGTGTCGCCCGACACGACCGTGCTCGAGGTCGCGTCGATGTTCGTCGACTCCAACTACAAGCGCTATCCGGTGGTGAAGGACGGCAAGCTCTTGGGGCTGATCTCGCGCGCGAACATCCTGCGGGCGATCAACGATCACAGCTGACGACGAAAGTCGTCATCCCCGCGCAGGCGGGAATCCAGTTTTCACGCGCTTTTTCTCAGCTGCCCGATCTTCTTCAGGTGCACCAGGAGCAGTGACACCGCCGCCGGCGTGACGCCGGAAATCCTGCCCGCCTGCGCAACGGTCTGCGGCCGGTGCTGGGCGAGCTTCTGCCGCACTTCCGCTGACAGACCCGCCACCGCCGCGTAATCCAGGTCGATGGGGAGCGCCGCTTCTTCGTAGCGCCGGCGGCGCTCGATCTCGTCGTGCTGGCGGTCGACGTAGCCCGCGTACTTGGTGTCGATCTCGATCTGCTCCGCGACGTCCGGATCCACTGCGGGCGCGCCGTGCTGGGCGACGAGGTCGCAGTAGTGCACCTCCGGACGCCGCAGCAGCTCGAGCAGGCGCTTCGGCAATTCCTGCCGCAGAGACGTGAGTCGCGCCTGCTTGCGCGAGAACGTTTCCCAGCGCGCGTCGTCGACCAAGCCGAGCTTGCGACCGATCGGCGTCAGGCGCGCGTCGGCGTTGTCCTCGCGCAGGAGCAATCGATATTCGGCGCGCGAGGTGAACATGCGGTACGGCTCGGTCGTGCCGCGCGTGATCAAGTCGTCGACCAGCACGCCGATGTACGCCTCGTGGCGCTGCGGCGTCCACGGCACCTCGCCGCGGATCGACAGCGCCGCGTTGAGTCCCGCGAGGATGCCCTGAGCGGCGGCTTCTTCGTAGCCGGTGGTGCCGTTGATCTGGCCGGCGAAGTAGAGGCCGCCGATGATCTTGGTCTCCAGCGAGCCCTTGAGATCGCGCGGATCGAAGTAGTCGTACTCGATCGCATAGCCTGGCCGCGTGATGCGCACGTTCTCGAGCCCGCGGATGGTGCGCACGAAGCGCTCCTGCACGTCGTACGGCAAGGACGTCGAGATGCCGTTGGGATAGATCTCGCGCGTGCTCAGGCCTTCCGGCTCGAGGAAGATCTGGTGCGAGGTCTTGTCGCGGAAGCGATTGACCTTGTCCTCGACGCTCGGGCAGTAGCGCGGTCCGATGCCTTCGATCACGCCGGTGAACATCGGCGAGCGATCGAATCCGCTCTTGATGATCTCGTGCGTGGCTTCGTTGGTGTGCGTGATGTGACACGGCACCTGGCGCGGGTGCTCATCGCGCGAGCCCATGAACGAGAACACCGGCGTCGGCTCATCGCCCGGTTGTTCCACGAGGAGCGTCCAGTCGATCGTGCGGCCGTCGAGTCGCGGCGGCGTGCCGGTCTTCAAGCGACCGACGCGTGGATGCAGCTCGCGCAGACGAGCGGCGAGGGCATTCGACGGCGGATCGCCCGCGCGACCACCTTGATGATTGGTGAGCCCGACGTGGATCTTCCCGCCGAGGAACGTGCCCGTCGTGAGCACGACGGCGCGCGCGAAGAACTTCAGTCCGAGCCGCACGACGATGCCGGCGACGCGATCGCCTTCGACGATCAGGTCTTCGACTTCCTGCTGGAAGATCGAAAGGTTCGGCTGATTCTCGAGCGCCTCGCGCACCGCCCACTTGTAGAGCATGCGATCGGCTTGCGCGCGCGTCGCGCGCACCGCGGGACCCTTGCTCGCGTTGAGCATGCGGAACTGGATGCCGGCACGATCGGCCGCGCGCGCCATCAGGCCGCCCAGCGCGTCGATCTCCTTGACCAGATGGCCCTTGCCGATGCCGCCGATCGCCGGATTGCACGACATCTGCCCCAGCGTCTCGATCGACTGCGTGACCAGCAATGTCCGCGCGCCCATGCGCGCAGATGCGAGCGCGGCTTCGGTGCCGGCGTGGCCGCCGCCGATGACGATGACGTCGAAGTGCTCCATGGGGGCGCGATTCTACCCGCCCTGGCCGCGTCAGATCCGCCAGTTCCCCGTTTCCATCGCGGTCTTGACGGCTTTGACCACGCCTTCGGGATCGCTGGTCTTCTTCGACAGCACCATCGTCGCATCGCTGTTCTTCGCGGCGTTGACCTGCCAGGCGATGCTGCCGGCCGTGAACACGACGACCGGCAGCTTGGCGAAGCGCGCGTCCTTGCGGACCTTGTCGAGCCACTGCAGCCCGTTGAGCTTGGGCATCGACAGATCGAGCAACACGACGTCGGGACGACTGCGGAACACCGCCGCCAGGCCCTGCTCGCCGTCCTCGGCCAGCATCACGTCGAAGCCCGCGCCGATGAACAGGCTTTCGTAGACGGCGGCGATCACGGGGTCGTCGTCGATCAACAGGACTTTCTTGCTGCTCATTGCGGGAGACTCAGGCTGGCGGCGCGGCAGCGAGCGCCTTGACGCTCGCGCGCACGCCGACGAAGGCGCTTTCGATGTCGGAGGCGAGCTGCTCGGCGACGGTGAGCTGCCCGCTCTTGCCGGCATGCTCGAGCTTCTCGAACAGGTTGGCCATCGCGGTCATGCCGATCGTCCCGGAAGAGCCGGTGCAGCGATGCGCGATGCGCTGGATGTCGACCGCGGAGCGCTCGGCGAGCGCCGTGCGCAGCATGGCGAGCTGCTCCGCCGTCTGGTTGACGTAGAGCTCGGCGAGGCGGCGCAGCAAGGCGGTGTTGCCTTTGGTGATCTGGCGCAGCTGCGCGAAATCGACGTTGCTGCCATCCGCTTTCTTCGCAGCTCCGGCTGCCACCGGCGGCGGCTCGGGTGCCGGCGTGACGGCAGCCGCGGGCTTGCCGATCACGGCGGGCTGTCGCTGCGCGAAACGCTCGAGCGCTTCCTTGAGGACTTCGGTGGACATCGGCTTGGCAATGTAATCGTCCATGCCGGCGGCGAGGCAGCGATCCCGATCGCCGACCATCGCGTGCGCGGTCATCGCGATGATCCAGGTGTGCCGCGTGCCGCGCTCGCGCTTGCGGATCTCGGCGGTGGCGTCGTAGCCGTCGAGCTCGGGCATCTGGCAATCCATCAGGATCAGGTCGTAGGTCTTGCGCTGGAGCGCTTCGAGACCTTCGAGCCCGTTGTTCGCGTAGTCCGCTTCCTGACCAAGCTCGCGCAGCTGCAGCTTGGCGACCTGCTGGTTCAGATGATTGTCCTCGACGACGAGGATGCGGTACTTCGTCGCCAGCGCGTCCTCCGGAGTCTTCACGGCCGACGGCTTCACCTGCGTCGCCGCGGTTGTCGGTACGGCGAGCTGCGCGCGCGCGACCAGCACCGACATGGTGTGCTGCAGCAGGCTGTGGCGCACGGGCTTGGTCAGCGTCGCCGCGACGCCCGCACCCTGCAGCGCCGCGGCCGCATCGCGCCCGACCATGTTGTGCAGCAGCACGATGTGCATGTCCGACAGCGCCGGGACCTGGCGCAGCCGACCGGCGAGCTCGAGGCCGCCGGTGCCGGGCAGCCCGCGATCGATGATGGCGAAGTGGTACGGCGCCTGGCCGCCGAACGCGATCGCGGCGACCTTGTCGAGCGCTGCAGCGCCGTCGGCGGCCTGATCGACGGTGAGCCCCCAGCTCGCCAGCCGCTCGGCGATCACGCGGCGATTGGTTTCGTTGTCGTCGACGATCAGCGCGCGCATGCCGCGCAGGTTGGTCGGATCGACCGGGGCCTCCTGCGGTGCGCTCGCCGATCGCTTCAGCGGCACCGAGAACCAGAACGTCGTGCCGCGGCCGGTGTGGCTCTCGCAATTGATGGTGCCGCCCATGACCTCGACCAGATGCTTCGAGATCGCGAGCCCCAGCCCGGTGCCGCCGTACTTGCGGGTGGTCGAGTTGTCGGCCTGCATGAACGGCTGGAACAACCGCTCGCGCGCCTCGCGCAGGATGCCGATGCCGGTGTCGCGCACCGTGAAGCGCACCACGACCGCGCTCTCGGAATCGGATTCCACCGCGGCGCGCACTTCGACTTCGCCCTTCTCGGTGAACTTCACCGCGTTCGAGGTCAGGTTCACCAGCACCTGATGCAGGCGGCGCGCGTCGCCCTGCAGCACCTGCGGCACGGTCGGCTCGATCACGGAGATCAGCTCGAGCCCCTTGGCCTGCGCGCGCTCGGCGAGCGTGAGCACGGCCTGGTCGACGACGTCGGCGAGCTGCAGGTCGGCGGCTTCCGCGCTGACCGCGCCGGCTTCGATCTTCGACAGGTCGAGCACGTCGTTGATGATCGACAGCAGGTTCTCGCTCGAGGTGCGGATGGTTTCCGCGATCTCCTGCTGCGACGGCGTCAGCGGCGTCTTCAGGAGCGCGGCCGTCATGCCCATCACCGCGTTCATCGGCGTGCGGATCTCGTGCGACATGTTGGCGAGGAAGCCGGACTTCGCGCGGGAAGCCTGCAGGGCTTCCTCATGCGCGAGGCGCAGTTCCTGCTCGGTGGCGCGGCGCATCTCGGCTTCCGCGAGCAGCTGCTCGTTGGCGCGCTCGAGCTCGGCGGGCGAGCGCAGCGTCAGCGCGAGCGCGATCAATCGCAGCACCACGGGCACGGTGACGAGGCAGATGATCGCCGCGACGACCTTGGTCAGGGCCTCCAGCATGTAGACCGGCAGCCAGATCGTCACCACGCTCATGATGTAGGTCGCGCCGCACAGCAGCGCGAACGCCGACACCAGCCACCACGCCGCGGCCATCACTTCGGCGCTGCGGCGGCGCACGAAGTAGGCGAGCGCAAAGGCGATCGCGAAATAGGCGATGGCGATCGCGACGTCGGATGCGATGTGCATCCAGATCAGGTCCGAGCGCCAGTCGTAGATGTCGCCGCGGGCCGTGAAATCGTGGGCGAAGAGCCAGTTGAACAAGGTCCGCATGGAGAGAATCGTTCTCTTAGGCGGCGGCGACCGGCTGCAGGCCGTCGAGGAAATTGTCGAGCGCGCGCGCGCGCGGCGACTCGACGAGCTCGACATTGGCGTCGGCCTGATCCAGGCCGGTCAGGTAGCGCGCGAGCGCGACGAGCAGCGCGTTGACGTACTCGGGCGCGATCTTCGAGCGCTCGGCGCGCACGCGCGCCTGGTGCAGGATGCGGGCGCGATGCGCGCGCTTGCGCTCGGCGTCATAGGCGCTCACCGCGGGGCGCAGCCCTTCGAAGAACGACGCCGCGAACTCGCGCGCCTGCCGCCACGGTGTGCTGTCCTGGCCGTAGCGCTGATAGCGCACCATCATCCACGGACCGAGCAGCTGCAGCACGAACTTCTTGATCTCCTCGGGCAGCACCAGCCCTGCCGCGTGCTCGGTGAGCTCCGCGGTGACCTGGCGATGCGCTTCGCGCACCATGGCGGCGAGCGATTCCTGCGCAGCTTCCGTCGCCGGCCGGGCGGCGCGCTCGTGTGCATGCACGCTCAGACGTCGGCGCACTTCCTGGCGCGACAGGGTGTTGAGCGCGTCGGCGGCGCTGCGGAAGCTCGCCGACTCGCCGCCCTGCTCGGCGACGATGCGGTCGACGATGAGCCGCACGCTGTCGTAGGTCGACA
>DASRHK010000071.1:0-15539 GCA_035650495.1 Nevskiaceae bacterium
GTTGTCGTAGACGTAGCGGCCTTCGCCGCGCAGATGCACGCCCTTGCCCAGATCGCCGGTGACGAAGCCGGCGCCGAAGTTTCCATACGGCGCGAACTTGTCGAAGTTGTCGGGATATTGATCGTCGTAGACGCCGCCGCCGCCGACCAGGATGAAGGGCGTGAAGCCGATGCGATCACCGAAGGAGTAGACGAGGTCGAGGCCCACACCCGGGCGATAGAAATCGGTGCCCTTGTTCTTGCCGGTCTCGATGATGTCGCCGAACAGGGTGAACTCCCAGCCCAGGCCCGAAGCACCGTGCTGGCCGTAGAACACCTGGAACGAGCCGCCGTTGTCGCCGGTCAGGCCCGAGCTCTTGCGGGTGTGATCGGTGAACAGCTTGGTGTCCTGGAACAGGTAGCCGCCCATGAAGCCCAGGTAGGAAGTGGACGGCAGCTTGGACGAGGAAGAGGACTCGTCGGACGCCGGAGCCGCTTCGCCCGAAGGCGCAGCACTATCGGCTGCCGGAGCCGCATCGGCCGGCGCTGCACTGGTGTCTGCCGGCGCTGCGCCGGCGTCACCGGCGGGTGCGTTGGGATCCTGGGCGAACGCCGCACCCGTAAAGCAGGCAACGGCAACCACGGGCGCAACGAGAAGCTTCCTCTTCATGGGTGTCTCCCTGTTGGCAATCTGGAAACGCCGGCGCACGCAACACTGCCCGCGTGGCCGCGACGCTGCGGTGCATCAAGGAAAGATTAACAAGCCCGGCTTGGAAATGCTACGAATTTCCCACTAGACAGTGGCTTGCCGCGTTGGTTCGCAGCGACACAACCCCCGCTGCCGCGACAGGGGATCACTTCACCATGTTGTTCAGATCGAAGATCGGCACCAGGATCGCGAGCACGATCACCAGCACCATGCCGCCCATCGCGATGATCAGCGCGGGCTGGAACACGCCGAGCAACATCGAGATCAGCGTCGCCACCTCGCGCTCCTGGCTCTCGGCGGCGCGATCGAGCATTTCGTCGAGCTTGCCCGACGATTCGCCGCTCGCGATCAGATGCAGCGTGATCGGCGGGAACAGCCCACTTTCCGCCAGCGACTTGTTCACCGTCGCGCCTTCACGCACGCGCAGCGTCGCGGTCTCGATCGCGTCGCGCATCGGCAAGCTCGACACGACCTGGGTGCCGATGCGCATGGCGTCGAGGATCGGCACGCCGCTGCCGAACAGGATCCCGAGCGTGCGCGTGAAGCGACCGGCGTTGCTGCCGCGGATCAGGCGTCCAATCAGCGGCAAGCGGAGCAGCCATCGATGCACGCGCCGCTTGAACGCCTCGTTGCGCATCGCGCGCGCGAACGCGAACGTCGCGATCACGATCAGCACGAGCAGGATCCAGCCGTCGTTGCGGAGGAAATCGGACAGCGCGATCAGGCCGCGCGTGAGCGGCGGCAGCTGCGCGTGGATGCTCTCGAACACGCCGACGACTTTCGGCACGACGTAGGTCATGAGCGCGACCACGACGCCGATCGCGACCAGCGTCAGGATCGCCGGATAGAGCAGGGCGAGCGACACGCTCGAGCGCGTCGCCTGCTGCCGCTCGACGTGATCGGCAAGCCGCTCGAGGATGTAATCGAGCTTGCCGGAATGCTCGCCCGCTTCGATGGTGGCGCGGAACAGCGGCGGAAACGCTCCCGGGAACTGCGACAGCGCCTGCGCCAGCGTGTTGCCCTCGGTGACCCCCGAGCGCACGCCCAGCGCGATGCGCCGCACCTTCGCGCTTTCGCTCTGCTGCGCGACGGCTGCGAGTGCTTCGTCGAGCGGAAGTCCTGATCGAGAAAGCGTGGCCAGCTGTCGCGTGAACAATGCGAGCTCGGTCGAGGAAATGCCGCCGCGACGGAACAGGGCCGTCTTTTCCGACTTCTGCTCCGCGACCTCCTGCACGTCGAGCGGAGTGAGCCCTCGATCGCGCAGCAGGCTGCGCGCCTGGCGCGGCGAGTCGCCTTCGATGAGCCCCTTGAGGTTCTTGCCGCGCGCGTCGAGCGCGACGTATTCGTAAGCGGGCACGCCGCTATTCCTCGATCGTCACTCGCAGCACTTCGCGCAGCGTCGTCTGGCCGGCGAGCACCTTGTTGCGCCCCGACTGCAGGATGCCGGGGCCACGCTCGCGAGCGTAGGTTTCGAGCTGCTGCTCGGACGCGTTGTCGTGGATCATCGCCTCGAGGGTGCGATCGATCTCGATGATCTCGTGGATGCCGCTGCGGCCGAGATAGCCCGTGTGCCGGCACTGCGGGCAGCCGACCGATTTGTAGAGCGTCACCTTCTTCTTCGTGTCGGCGACCGCGAGCTGCTCGCGCTCGGTCTGCGTCGCTTCATACGGCTGCTTGCAATGCGGACAGAGCACGCGCACGAGGCGCTGCGCCATCAGCCCGATCAGCGACGACGACAGCTGATAGGGCTCGACGCCCATGTCGCGCAGTCGCGTGACGGCGCCGACGGCGGTGTTCGTGTGCAACGTCGAGAGCACCAGGTGACCGGTCTGCGACGCCTGCACCGCGATCTGCGCGGTCTCGAGGTCGCGGATTTCGCCGACCATCACGATGTCGGGGTCCTGGCGCAGGATCGCGCGCAGGCCGCGCGCGAAGGTCATCTCCACTTTCGTGTTGACCTGCGTTTGGCCGACGCCCTCGATGTAGTACTCGATCGGATCCTCGACCGTCATGATGTTGCGGCTGCGATCGTTGAGCACTGCGAGCGAGGAGTACAGCGTCGTCGTCTTGCCCGATCCGGTCGGGCCGGTGACGAGGATGATCCCGTAGGGCCGATGGATGATCCGCTTGAGCACGCCGATCTGCTGCTCATCGATGCCGAGCTGCTCGAGATCGAGCTTCTCCGCCTGCTTGTCGAGGATGCGCAGCACCACGCGCTCGTTGTTCTGGCCGGTCGGGATCGTGGAAACGCGCACGTCGACCTTGCGGCCGCCGAACGCGCGCGAGATGCGACCGTCCTGCGGCAGGCGCTTCTCCGCGATGTCGAGCTTGGCCATGACCTTGATGCGCGACACGATGCGCGGCGCGAGCATGCGCGGCGGCGACATCATCTCCTGCAGCACGCCGTCCATGCGGAAGCGGATCGTGAGCCGGCTCTCGTAGGTCTCGATGTGGATGTCCGAGGCGTTGTCCTTGATCGCCTCGACCAGCATCGCGTTGATGAACTTGATGATGGGCGCGTCGTCGTTGCTCTCGAGCAGGTCCTGCTTGTCGGCGAGCGCTTGCGTGAGGCTGTCGAGATCCTCCTCTTCGTCGCCGAGGCCTTCGATCAGCCCGGCCGCGGCGCTTTGGCCTTCGTAGGTTTTCTGCAGGAGCTTGTCGAACTCCTCGAGGCTGACTTCCTGCAGCCGGATCGGGCGCTGCAGGAAGCGGCGCGTCTCCTGCAGCGACTCGAGCGTCACACCGGGACGGCAGGCGACCGCGACGTGATCGCCGCGATCCTGGGTGACGATCAGGCCGTGGCGCTTGGCGAACGCAAAGCTGGGGCGCCGAAGCTCGGCGACGGGTGCATCCATGTCATCAATTGTACGGCGATGCAGCGCTACGGGCTTGGCGCCGGCGCTTCCGTGGGTGGCGGCGCGGCAGGCGCCGGTGCGCCGACGGCTGGGTCCGTCGGCGCCGTTCCCGGCGGGGTCGCCGGGGGTTGCTGCGCGGGCGCGACCGGCGGATTCGCCGGCGTCGGCGTCAGATCCTTGTCGCGCTTGTCGAACGGGAGCATGACCGGCCGCGTGCCGCCGATCAGCGGCACCGCGCCCTTGGCAGCCTCGATCTGGCTGTCGCGGGTCTGGTCGTACTTCTTCCGCGTGTAGTAGTCCATCTCCACCGGGCCGCGCAGGATCACCGGGTGCAGGAACAGCATCAGGTTGCGCTTCTGCTTGTTCACCGAGCGCGAGGAGAACAGCGCGCCGAAGAACGGGATCCTCGACAGGAACGGCAATCCGCGCTGCGTCTCCTGCAGGTTGTCGTCGATCAATCCGCCGATCACCAGGACCTGGCCGCTCTCGACGTTCACCGTGTTGCTGATCGTGCGCTTGTTGGTGATGAGATCCGACGCGCCGGCCGTGCCGCTCGACAGGCTCGACACCTCGAGGTCGACCGTGAGGGTGACCGAATCGCCTTCGTTGATCTGCGGCGTGATGCCGAGCGTGAGGCCCACGTCCTTGCGCTGGATCGTCTGGAACGGATTGACGCTCCCCGTCGTGCTGACGCCGGTGTTGGAGAACTGACCGGTGAGGAACGGCACTTCCTGGCCGACCGAGATTTCCGCCTCTTCGTTGTCCATCGTCACCAGCGACGGCGTCGACAGCACGTTGGTATCGCCGTCGCCTTGCAGCGCGTTGACCAGGGCCGCGAAGCTCGTGCCGCTGTGGCCGTTGTCGGAGATGCGGCCGCCGGCGAAGGTCGCGCCCTGGCCGAGGATGCTCGGCACGCCGGTGAGGCCGCTCGTGCTGCTGCTGCTCGTCGTGGTGCCGAGGCTTCCCGTGGCGGCTGCAGTGATCGCTGCGTTCGCCGCCGTGAGGACATTGCTGTCGAGGATCATCGCGCCGGCGATGCGCTCCGGATTGAACACGGCCCAGTCGATGCCGAGCTGCGCCGATTTGGTTGCGCTCACTTCGGCGATGACGGCTTCGACCAGCACCTGCGCGCGACGGAAGTCGAGCTGCGCGATGACGTTGCGCAGCGCCTTCATGGTCTTCGGCGGCGCCGTGATGACGAGCGCGTTGGTGTCCGGGTCCGCGATGATCCGGGAACTCTTGTCGCCGGAGGCTGCAGCCGGTGCGGCGTTGGCCGCGGCAGGCGCGTTGCCGCCGCCGCTCTTGCCCTGCTGAGACGCGTAGCCTTCGAGGATCGGCGCGAGCGACTCGGCATCGGCATAACGCAGGAAGATCACTTGCGTCGAGCCTTCCTCACCGGTCGAGAGATCGAGCTTCTTGATGATCTCCATCATCTTCTCGCGATCGTTCTTGTCGCCGCCGATGATCACGCTGTTGGTGCGCTCGTCGGCGAGGACGATCGCGGCGCGACCGCCGGGCTCCTGCGTCTTGTCCTGCTGCTGCATGGACGTCAGCGTGCGCACCACTTCTGCGGCAGCGGCGTTCTCGAGCTTGACGATCTCGACCTCGCGATCACCGGTGCGATCGATCGTCGCGACCAGCTTCTCGATGCGCTCCACGTTGGCCGCGCGGTCGGTGATGATCAGCATGTTCGACGGCACGTACGCCGCCAGATGCGCCCACTGCGGATTGAGCGGCCGCAGGATCGGCACCAGCTGCGAGGCCGAGCCGTTCTTGATCTCGATGACGTGGGTGACGATCTCGTCGCTCGCGCGGCCCTTGCCGCCGCTGAACGGGCTGTAGTCGGTGCGCGCGTTGGTGTCGGGAACGATCTTGATCGCCGAGCCCGTCGGGATCGCGGCGAAGCCTTCGACCTCGAGCACGGCGAGGAACGTCTCGTAGACGGCGTCGGCGTTCATCGGGCTCGACGACACCACCGTGACCTTGCCTTTCACGCGCGGGTCGACGATGAAGTTCTTGCCGGTGACCTCGCTGACCGTGGCGATCAGCGTCGCGATGTCGGCATCCTTCAGATTCAGCGTGACGTCCGCGCGCGCGGCGCCGGATGCGAGCAGCAGCGCGCAGGCAAGCGGAGCCAACAGCTCTTTGGGGCGGAGCGCCATGTCAGTTCATCTTGACGTTGATGGTCTGGGATTGCCCGCCGCGATCAACCACGAGGTTGAGCTCGCTCGCGTCCTTGAGCTCGGAGAGCATCTTCAGTGCTTTCGAGGCGTCGTCCAATTGTACGCCATTGACCTGGGTCACCAGGTCGCCCGGCTTGAGTCCGGCCTGCGCGAAGATCGAGCGATCCTTGCCGGGATAGATGCGATAGCCCTGCAGATGACCGTCCTTGCTCGCGGGCTGCACGCGGACGAAATCGCCGGCCTTGTTCGGATCCTGCAAAACCTGGTCGCGGACCTGCGACAGCGCCATGCTTCCTGGCGGCGGAGGTGGCGGTGGCGGCTGCGCGGCCTCCGCGCCTGCGCCGGACGCCGACGCAAGATCCTTCTCCAGACGCAGCGTCTCGAGCTTGCCGCCGCGCGAGAGTACGACACGATCCGGCAGGATCGCCTGCAACGTGGTTCCCTGGATCACCTGGCTCCCAACCCCGAATGGGCGCTCGTCGCCCGCCGCCACTTCGATCAGCGCTCGGGAATATCGTTCATTGTCGCTGGAGGCGAGGATGCCGATCAGCTTGAGCGGCAGCGTGCTCTCCGGCGCCTGTCCGCCGTTCTCCGTCGGCGCGGCCTGGTACTGACCGAACAGGTTGGCGCTCTGGATGGTCGCGACGTCGATGGCTCCCGCCGGCCGCGCGGCAGCGCCCGAAGGCTTTGCCGACGCGGGCGCGGGCGCCGGACGCCATGCCGCCGATTTCGGCGAGGGGATCAGCGCCCAGAGCAGATCTGCGATGGCGATGCCGAGCAGGATCGCCATCACCAGACTGACCGCGCCGGGAAGCCGCCGGCCATGCCGCTCGTAGCCACGTACAAGCGCGGCGCGCACCGAATCCGGGAGCTTGATCGACGAAGGGACGGGAGCCACATCGCATGATAACCTGCCGCGATCACTGAAAAACAGCGCGTCGTCGAACCAGTGGAACGGGACAAATCCTGATGCGGTCGCGATGGCGCTTCTGGGTGCGCGCGGGCATCAGCCTGGTGGTGTTCCTGGTCTTCGCCGCGCACAGCGCGGGACAAATCCCCCTCGGCTTGCTCTCGCAGCTCGATCGCTACGCGTACGACGCCTGCGTGCTGCTCAATCTCAAGAACGAGATCGATCCGCGCATCGTCATCATCGACATCGACGAGAAGAGCCTCGCCGCCGAAGGGCATTGGCCCTGGTCCCGCGACAAGCTGGGCGAGCTCGTCAATGCGCTCTTCGATCGCTATCAGGTGCGCGTGCTCGGTCTCGACTATATGTTCCCCGAGCCCGATCGCTCGCCCTCGCTCGAGCTTCTCGATTCCATGGCCGACCTGCCGGGTGCTCGCGCCCGTATCGGCGAGTTGCGTCGCAAGGTCGACACCGACGGGCAGTTCGCCGAGGCGATCGCGCGCAACACCGTGGTCACCGGATACATCTTCGAGCCGATGCAGAAGGTGCAGAAGGGCGTCCTGCCCGCCGCAGTGATCGACCGCGCGACCGCCGCGCAATACGACGTCGAGTTCTTCAAGCCCGCGGGTTACGTTGCCAATCTCGACCGACTTCAGGCCGGCGCGAAGAGCGGCGGCTTCTTCGACAATCCGGCGGTCGACGCCGACGGCATCTTCCGGCGCGTGCCGCTGCTCGAGATCTACGACGGCCAGATGTACCAGTCGCTCGCGCTGGCGGTCGTGCGACGCACGCTGGGTGATCCTCCGGTGGAGCTGACGTTCGAGCCGCCGGACCAGCACAAATCGGTCAACCTGGAGACGGTCAAGGTCGGGCCGCTGAACATTCCCGTCGACGCCGAAGGCGCGGTGATGGTGCCGTACCGCGGGCGGCAGGGCAGCTTCTCGTACATCTCGGCGACCGACGTGCTGCACGGAACCGCCGACGTGAATCTGCTGAAGCCCGGCGTTGTCGCGCTATTGGGTACCAGTGCCGCCGCGCTTTACGACTTGCGCGCGACACCAGTGGCGCGCGTGTTCAATGGCGTGGAGATCCACGCCAATCTCGTTTCCGGCATGTTCGACCAGAACATCATGCGTCGCGCGCCGTTCTATGCCGGCGGCGAAGTGATGCTGCTCCTGTTGATCACGGTGCTGCTGACCTGGATCGTCGCGCGCGTGTCGCCGCTGTTCGGCGCGCTGGCGGTTGCGGCGCTCTGTGGAGGCATCGCGGTGTTCGCGCTCGCGGAGTGGCACGCGCACGCCATCGTTCCGTTCGGGGTGCCGATCGCGTTCACGCTGACGCTGTTCCTTGCGCAGACCCTGTACGGCTACTTCGTGGAGTCGCGCCGATCGCGCAGCCTGACGCGCCAGTTCGGCGAATACGTGCCGCCGGAGATCGTCGCCGAGATGGCGGAGAACCCGCAGTTCGCGACCGACGAAGGCCAGAGCCGCGACATGACCGTGCTGTTCTCCGACGTGCGCGGCTTCACCACGATGTCGGAGAAGCTCGATCCGAAAGAGCTCACGCGGCTCATGAACCAGTTCCTCACCGCGCTGACCAAGGTGATCCAGAAGCACCGCGGCACCATCGACAAGTACATGGGCGACGCGGTGATGGCGTTCTGGGGCGCGCCGCTGCCCGATCCCGATCACGTGATGAACGCGCTCGCTGCGGCCATCGAGATGAACCAGGCGGTGCGCGAGCTCGACGCGTCGATGCAGGCGCAGGGCTGGCCGAAGGTGCGCATCGGCGTCGGCGTGAACACCGGAAAGATGAACGTCGGCAACATGGGCTCCGAGTTCCGCCGCGCCTACACCGTGATGGGCGACGCGGTGAATCTCGGCTCGCGCCTGGAAGCGCTCACGCGCAAGTACGGTGTGGACGTCATCGTCAGCGAGCACATCCGCAAGCTGGCCCCCGACTGGGCGTTCCGTGAGCTCGACTTCGTGCGTGTGAAAGGCAAGCTCGAGCCCGTCGCGATCTACGAGCCGCTCGGCCCGAAGGACAAGGTCGATGCGCGCACGCGCGAAGACGTCGCGCGTCTGCAGGCCGCGCTGCGCGCCTATCGCGCGCAGGACTGGGATCGCGCCGAGTCGGAATTCTTCGGCCTGTCGCAGTCGGGCAATGCGATTGCGGCATACGAGATGTTCCTGGCGCGCATCGCCAAGCTGCGCAAGGAGCCGCCGGGTCCCGAGTGGGACGGTACGTTCACCTTCGAAGAGAAGTGATGGCCACGAAATTCAAATGGCAGGATCCGCTCCTGCTCGAAGAGTGTCTCTCCGACGAGGAGCGCGCGGTGCAGGAAACGGCGCGCTCGTACGCGCAGGAAAAGCTGATGCCGCGCGTGAAGCAGGCCTTCCACGACGAAAGCTTCGATCGCGCGCTGCTCGCGGAGATGGGATCGCTCGGCTTGCTCGGCGTCACGCTGGAAGGCTACGACTGCCCCGGCGGCAATCACGTGATGTACGGATTGGTCACGCGCGAGATCGAGCGCGTCGATTCGGGCTATCGCTCGTCGATGTCGGTGCAATCGTCGCTGACGATGTATCCGATCCATTCGTACGCGAATG
Source organism: Nevskiaceae bacterium (assembly GCA_035650495.1). Classification (GTDB taxonomy): domain Bacteria; phylum Pseudomonadota; class Gammaproteobacteria; order Nevskiales; family Nevskiaceae; genus DASRHK01. The sequence goes on from DASRHK010000071.1 coordinate 9,242, forward strand.
AGGAGCTGAAGAAGAAGTGGCTGCCTTCGCTCGCGCGCGGCGACAAGCTCGGCGCGTTCGGATTGACCGAGCCCGATCACGGCTCCGATCCCGGCGGCATGCGCACGCGCGCGAAGCGCGACGGCAATGAATGGCGCATCTCCGGCTCGAAGACCTGGATCAGTCACGCGCCGGTCGCCGACGTGTTCGTGATCTGGGCCAAGGACGAGGGCGGCGTGATCCGCGGCTTCGTGCTCGAGCGCGGCATGAAAGGACTCACCACGCCGGTCATCGAAGGCAAGATGAGCCTGCGCGCGTCGATCACCGGCATGGTGATGATGGATGACGTGCGCGTTCCGGATGCGCATCGGTTGAGCGTCGAAGGATTGAAAGGTCCGTTCTCGTGCCTCAACAAGGCGCGCTACGGCATCGCGTGGGGCGCGATGGGCGCGGCGGAGTTCTGCTGGCACGCCGCGCGCGACTACGCGCTCAATCGCAAGCAGTTCGACAAGCCGCTCGCGGCGAATCAGCTGATCCAGAAAAAGCTCGCCGACATGCAGACCGAGATCGCGCTCGGCCTCAACGCCGCGCTGCAGCTCGGCCGGCTGCTCGATGCGGGCAAAGGCGCGCCGGAGATGATCTCGATGTTGAAGCGCAACAACGCGGGCAAGGCGCTCGACATCGCGCGCGCCGCGCGTGACGTCCACGGCGGCAACGGCATCAGCGAGGAGTATCACGTCATTCGCCATCTCTTGAATCTCGAGACGGTGAACACATATGAAGGGACACATGACGTGCACGCGCTGATCCTCGGTCGCGCACAAACCGGGATTTCCGCGTTCTAATTTTTCAGTAGGTCCTGACGGTCTTGCCCGCGCCCGGAGCGGGCATAAACTAAATGCATGGCGGAAACCAACCGCGACTCCCAGCTCGACGTCGTCACCGAGGTCGCCCGGCCGAAGACGGCGTCGCCGCCGCTGTACAAGGTGGTGATGGTCAACGACGACTTCACGCCCATGGGCTTCGTGGTCGAGGTGCTGCAGTCGTTCTTCCACCACGGTCGGGAGAAGGCGGTTCAGATCATGCTGCAGGTGCACACCCAAGGGCGCGCGGTGGCTGGCGTCTATCCGCTGGAGATCGCGGAGACCAAGGTTTCCCAGGTGAACAACCACTCACGCAAGCACCAGCATCCGCTGCTGTGCGTCATGGAAAAGGCGTGATCCGGTCGCCGTTTGGCGACGTGGATATTTCGAGGGGGAAGACCTCTAGCATACCCAGCCTATGCCGATAGTGAAAGAGTAGTATCGGGCTATGGCGTTGCTTCACGGATGGACCGACGGATTCGAACTGAAATGTTGAGCGAAGATCTTCAGAAAGCATTGGATGCAGCCTTTGTCGCAGCGCGCGGCGAAGGACACGAGCTACTCACGGTGGAACATCTGCTGCTCGCGCTGCTGGCGGACTCCAATGTCTCCGAGGTGCTGACCGCTTCGGGCGCCGACGTCGACGCGCTCGAGCAGAGCCTGAAAGGCTACATCGCGCAGAACGTGCAGTCGGTCGCGGGCGAGGGCAAGCGGGAAGTGCAGCCGACGCTGTCCTTCCAGCGCGTGCTCCAGCGCGCGATCTATCACGTGCAGTCGGCGGGCAAGAAGCAGGTCACGCCGCTCAATGTCCTGGTCGCGATGTTCAGCGAGAAGGACACGCAGGCGGTCTATCTGATGAGCGAGCAGGGCGTGACGCGCCTCGACGTCGTGCGCTACATCAGCCACGGCATCGCCAAGAACGGCTCCGCGCCGCAGCCCGCGCCGGAATCGGAAGACAAGGACGAATCGGGCGCCGAGCGCAACGGCGAGCACAGCGCGCTCGCGCAGTACGCCACCAATCTGAATGATCGCGCGGCCGCCGGCCGCATCGATCCGCTGATCGGCCGCGAGCACGAGCTGGAGCGCGTCATGCAGACGCTCTGCCGCCGCCGCAAGAACAATCCGCTGCTCGTCGGCGAAGCCGGTGTCGGCAAGACCGCGATCGCCGAAGGGCTCGCGAAGATGATCCACGAGGCCAAGGTTCCGGATCTCCTCGCCGGCGGCGTGATCTACAGCCTCGATCTCGGCGCGCTGGTCGCGGGCACCAAGTATCGCGGCGATTTCGAGAAGCGCCTCAAGGCCGTGCTCGCGGAGCTCAAGCAGATCCCCGGCGCGATCCTGTTCATCGACGAGATCCACACCGTCATCGGCGCGGGCGCCGCGTCGGGCGGCGTGATGGACGCGTCGAACCTGCTGAAGCCGCTGCTCGCCTCCGGCGAGATCCGCTGCATCGGCTCGACCACCTACCAGGAATTCCGCGGCATCTTCGAGAAGGATCGCGCGCTGGCGCGGCGCTTCCAGAAGATCGACGTGCCGGAGCCTTCGATCGAGGACACGATCAAGATCGTCGAAGGCCTGCGCTCGCGCTTCGAGCAGCATCATGAAGTGCAGATCACGCGCGGCGCGCTGCGCGCAGCCGTCGAGCTCGCCGCGCGACACATCACCGATCGTCATCTGCCGGACAAGGCGATCGACGTCGTCGACGAGGCGGCGGCGCGACTGCGCCTGCTGCCCGAATCCAAGCGCCGCAAGACGCTGCAGGTGCGCGATATCGAAGAGACCGTCGCGCGCATCGCGCGCATTCCGGCGAAGAGCGTGTCGGCGAACGACCGCGACCGGCTCGCGACGCTCGAGCGCGATCTCAAGCTCGTGATCTTCGGCCAGGACGCGGCGGTCGAGCAGCTGTCTTCCTCGATCAAGCTGTCGCGCTCCGGTCTCGGCAGTCCTGAGAAGACGATCGGCTCGTTCCTGATGGCCGGCCCGACCGGCGTCGGCAAGACCGAAGTCACCAAACAGCTCGCGCAATTGCTCGGCATCGAGCTCCTGCGCTTCGACATGTCCGAGTACATGGAGCGTCACACCGTGTCGCGCCTCATCGGCGCGCCGCCGGGCTACGTCGGATTCGACCAGGGCGGCCTGCTCACCGACGCTGTGCTCAAGCATCCGCACTCGGTGATCCTGCTGGACGAGATCGAGAAGGCGCATCCCGACGTGTTCAACCTGCTGCTGCAGGTGATGGATCACGGCACGCTGACGGACAACAACGGCCGCAAGGTCGACTTCCGCAACGTCATCCTGATCATGACCACCAACGCGGGCGCCGAGGAATCCTCGCGCCGCTCGATGGGCTTCGCCGAGCAGAACCACACGACGGACCAGATGGAAGTGATCCGCCGCATGTTCACGCCGGAGTTCCGCAATCGTCTCGACGCGATCGTCGCGTTCGCGCCGCTCGGCAAGACCGAGGTGGCGCGCGTGGTCGACAAGTTCCTCCTGCAGCTCGAGGAGCAGCTCGCCGCCAAGCACGTGCATCTCGAGGTCGATCAGAGCGCGCGCGACTGGATCGGCGAGCGCGGCTACGACGTGAAGATGGGCGCGCGGCCGATGGCGCGCGTGATCCAGGAGAACGTCAAGCGGCCGCTCGCGGAAGAGCTCTTGTTCGGCAAGCTCGCGAACGGCGGCACCGTCGTGGTCACCGCCAAGGACGGCAAGATCGCGTTCGAGATCGAGGCGCGCGAGAAGTCGGGGCAGCTCGAGCCGGTTTGATTCCCGCTGCAGAAACGCACAAGGCCCGCAATCGCGGGCCTTGACGTTTCTGCGCATCGTCATTCCCGCGTAGGCGGGAATCCAGTTTTATTTATCGCGGAACGTGATGCGGCCCTTGGTCAGGTCGTAGGGCGTGAGCTGCACCGTCACCTTGTCGCCGGTCAGGATGCGGATGTAGTTCTTGCGCATGCGGCCGGAGATGTGGGCGGTCACGACGTGGCCGTTTTCGAGCTTCACGCGGAAGGTCGTGTTGGGCAGCGTTTCGACGACCGTTCCCGGCATCTCGATGTGATCTTCCTTCGGCATGGCCCCTCGGGCGCAATTAAAGAGGCGCGATTATGGCGAATCGCCCATGGCGCTTCAAATCGCCGAAGCAGGCGTCAGATCTGCTCGAGGCGCTTCCAGGTGTCCCGCTGCAGCACTTCGAGCGGATGGAACCGGCGCTTGTAATCCATCTTGGGCGAATTCTCGACCCAGTAGCCGAGATAGACGTACGGCTTGCCCATCGCGCGCGCCTGCTCGATCTGCCGGAGCACGGCACAGGTGCCGAGGCTGCGGCCGCGCTCCAGCGGATCGAAGAACGTGTACACCGCCGAGATGCCGGAGGGCACGAGGTCGACGACGGCGACCGCCATCAATCGACCCTCGTGCCGTAGCGTCCAGAACTGCGTGTCGCCCCACGAGCACTCGAGGAACGTGCGGAACGCCTTGTAGTCTTCCGGATTCATTCCGCCGCCGGCGTGACGCGAGGCGAGGTAGCGCCGATACAGCGCGTAATGCTCTTCGCCGAGCGCGGGCTCCTGCGCGAGCTTCAAGTCCGCGTTGCGCTTGAGGCAGCGCCGTTGGCTGCGATCCGGCACGAACTCCGCGACCGGCACGCGTGCCGCGAGACAGTCCTTGCACGCTGCACATGCCGGTCGATAGACGTAGGCGCCGCTGCGACGGAAGCCGAGATCGAGCAGCACGCCGTAGCGCAGCGACGACAGCGGGAATTCCGGATCGATGAAGGCGCTGCGCGCGCTGCGATCCGCGAGATAGCCGCACGCGTGCTCGGTGCCGAGCAGCAGGCGGACCGAAGTCGATGTCGAGTGCGAAGTCATGACGCGGACAAGTGTGCGCGTGAAGCAGGCACGGGGATGTCGAACTGCCAGATCCCGGTGCGACCGCCGCCAGCGACCGCGGATTTGAGGTCGAGCAGGAAGCGCTGGCGCGACAGCGTTCGCGCGCCGAGCGAAAGCAGATGCGCGGTCGTGACCTGGCAGTCGATCAGCGCAAAGTCCCACGCCGCAAGCTGCTTGCACAGCCAGTGCAATGCAATCTTCGAGGCGTCGGTCTCCGCGGAGAACATCGACTCGCCGAAGAAGGCGCGACCGATGGACACGCCGTAGGAGCCGCCGATCAGGCGGCCCGAGCGCCACACTTCGATCGACTGGCAGAAGCCGCGCTGATGCAGCTCTTCGTAAGCACGCTGCATGTGACCGCCGAGCCAGGTGCCGCGCCCATGCGCGCGCGGCGCCGCGCATCCGCGCACGACTTCGTCGAAGGCGCGGTTGAGCGAGACAGCGTAATCATCCTTGCGCAACCGCTTCGCGAGGCTCCGCGAGGTCTTGAACTCTTGCGGTCGCAGCACGCAGCGCGGATCCGGGCACCACCAGAGGATCGGCTCGTCGGGGTTGAACCACGGGAAGATGCCCTGGCTGTAGGCACGCAGCAGACGCGTCACCGAGAGATCGCCGCCGAGTGCGAGCAAGCCGTTGGGCTCGCGCAGCGCGAGATGTTGCGGCGGGAACGGCTGCCGGGGATCGCGAGGATCCAGCCAGTGCAGTCGGATCGGATTTTCCATCGAGCGCCAACGCCTCCGGACCTAGGTTAGCGCCGCGCGCGCCCGATGGAAACTTTAGTGGAACGTGACTCCCAAATTCGGTCGTTCCTTCAGCGCCCACTGCACGCAGGCGTCCAGCTCGAAGCGCGTGATCGGCTCGTCGTCGCGCGTAGGGCCCGCCTCGGTGAGGCGGCCTTCGCCGTCGAACCCGATCGACGCCCCGGTGGTCTGGACCTGCAGCTCGTTCTCGACCTCGTTGTCGCTGATGGTGACCTGCAGATAGCGCACGCGATGGCGCGCGAATTCCGGCAGGCGACCGGCGCCTGCGACCACGAGTCCCGCCTGCTCGGCGCTGAACTCACGAATACCGCCTTCCGGCGTCAGCACGAAATGTAGTGTCTGGATCGTCATGTCAGGTGACACGTCGTTGCCTACAAATTTGGACCGTACCCCTTAATGAAGGTTTTCGGCAGCGTTTCAAGAGCGTGAAGGCCGATGTGCGCTGCTATACTTTTTTCCGACACGGGGAAAAGAGCGTCATCCTGAAAACGAGGAGCCAAGCTGTGGAGCGCGGGCCGGGCTGGATCGACCGGCTCCTGCGGGAAGTCGCTCTCTTCGCGGCGCTCGGGCTTGCGATCGTCATGATCGCCGCCCTGTTCAGCTATCACCCCGACGATGCCGCGTGGTCATCGAGCGGCGCCGGTGGCGCAGTGCACAACTGGATCGGCATCACCGGCGCGTGGATCGCCGACGTCCTGCTGTCGCTTTTTGGCTACGTCGGCTACCTGGTCCCTGGATTGCTGCTCCTGATCGGCTGGGTCGTTTATCGCGGCGGCGCGATCGAAGAAGCCGCGCCGCGATTGCCCCC
>DASRHK010000072.1:0-29272 GCA_035650495.1 Nevskiaceae bacterium
CCGCAGGCGTGACGGTAGTAGTGGTAGCGGATCGGATTCTTCTTGTAGTAATCCTGGTGATAGTCCTCGGCCTTGTAGAACGGGCCAGCGGCAGCGATCTCCGTGACGATCGGCTTGCCTAGCTGCTTCTCGTACTTCGCCTTTGACGCGAGCGCGGCCTGCTTCTCCTGCTCGTTGCCGTAGAAGATCGCGCTGCGATATTGGTTGCCGTGATCGCAGAACTGCGCGTCGGGCGTCAGCGGATCGATGTGGTGCCAGTAGTAGTCGAGCACCTGCTCGTAGCTGAGCTTGCTCGTGTCGTAAGTGATCTGCACCGACTCGGCGTGGCCGGTCGTGCCCGACGAGCTCTGCTCGTAGGTGGGATTCACGGTGTGCCCGCCGCTGTAACCGGACACGGTCTCGACGACGCCAGGCAGCTTCTCGAAGTCCGACTCCATGCACCAGAAGCAGCCGCCGGCGAACACGGCGGTCGCCGTCGCGGCATGCGCCACCGGCGCCGCCGTCAGTAAGCCTACGAGCAACGCGCGGATCGTCTTCATCCGCGCAGCGCCGGCATCGCTTCGCCGTCCGGAACGAACCTGAGCGCGAGTCCGTTGTTGCAATAGCGCTGACCGGTCGGCGGTGGGCCGTCGTCGAACACATGGCCCTGATGGCCGCCGCAGCGCGAGCAGTGGTATTCGGTGCGGACCATGAAGAACTTGCGATCCGACTTGGTCGCGACCGCCTTGTCGAGGGGCTTGAAGAAGCTCGGCCAGCCGGTGCCGCTCTCGTACTTGGCGTCTGAGGCGAACAGCGGTTGATAGCAGGCTGCGCACACGAAGGTGCCCTTGCGCTTCTCGTGGTTGAGCGGGCTCGAGCCGGCGCGCTCGGTATCTTCCTCGAACAGGACGCCGTAGGCGTCGGGGGACAGCAACGGCTTCCAGCTGGAAGCGGGCTTCTGCAGGGTTCCCAACTTTTCCTCCTCCGCGCGGGCAGACGCGGACAGTCCGATGGTGGAAAGGGCGACGAGGCGGGTGATCAGGGCTCTTCGGTTCATGTCGCAATATACGGCTTGGACCCCTTTGCGGATGCAGGGATTTCTTTTGCGCGGCGGGAAACCGATGCTCTACAATTGCGCGCTGCCGGGCGGCGGCACGGATGGGTCCTGAACAGGCATGCCAGCCCAAGAAAATCCTGTGATCACCCGACTGGTGATCGGGCCGAATGCCTCCCTGAGTGGGGCCCAGGCCTGGGGATTCCTCGGGGTCACGGCCTTGATTGCGTTGGGAACCGCGGCGATGTTCGCGCTGCGCGGCTACTGGCCGATCCTGCCGTTTGCGGGCCTCGAGCTCGTCGCCCTGGGCGCGGCGCTGTGGGTGACGCAGCGCCGGAACCGTTACCGCGAAGTGCTGAGCTTTACGGAGAGCGTGATTCGCATCGAATTCGGCCTGATCGGGCAGGGCGCTTCCGCCTCGGCGGAATTGCCGCGGGCGTGGACCAAGGTGACGCTCGCCGGCGGCCCGCATCGCAATGACCCGACGCGACTGGGGCTCGATTACTGCGGGCAGCGCATCACCATCGGCCGGTGCTTGACCGACGACGATCGCGAGCGCCTCGCGGCGCGGATCCGGGAATTGCTGCGACCGGCATGGCAGGCCTCGCGCGCCGCGCCGGCGGAAGAACTGACATTGGGAGAGTCGTGAATGCGCACCCTGTGGACATTGGTCATGACGCTGCTGGCGACGCCGTTCGCCGCGTTCGCCGAGGAGGCGCGCTCGAAATACAACATGCCGCCCGGCGTGACCGCGATCAGCCGCGAGGTCTACGACCTGCACATGCTGATCTTCTACGTCTGCTGCGTGATCGGCGCGCTCGTGTTCGGCGTGATGATCTACTCGATCATCAAGCATCGCCGCTCGGTGCATCCGACGCCGGCCAATTTCCACGAATCGACCACGGTCGAGATCCTATGGACGATCGTGCCATTCGTGATCCTGGTCGGCATGGCGATCCCGGCCGCGGGCACGCTGATCAAGATGGAGGACACGCGCAACGCTGAGCTGTCGGTGAAAGTCACCGGCTATCAGTGGAAATGGAATTACGAGTACATGGGCGAGGGCGTCAGCTTCTTCTCCACGCTCGCCGCTGATTCCAACAAGGCGCGCCAGCTGCACTCCGGCATCGATCCGGCCAGCGTCCCGAACTATCTGCTCGACGTCGACAACCCGCTGGTGCTGCCGACCAACGTGAAGATCCGCTTCCTGATCACGGCCAACGACGTCATCCACGCCTGGTGGGTGCCCGACTTCGCGATCAAGAAGGACGCCATCCCGGGCTTCGTCAACGAGATCTGGACGCGCATCGATCAGGCCGGCACTTATCGTGGCGTCTGCGCCGAGCTGTGCGGACGCGATCACGGCTTCATGCCGATCGTGGTGAAGGCGGTCGATCCGGCGCAGTTCAAGCAATGGCTCGCGGATCAGAAGAAGGCGCAGGGCGTGCAGGTCGCATCCGCGGCGCCGCCGACCGGCAACATGGCGCCGAGCGCACCGCCCTCCGAGAACACGCCGTCGCCGCCGTCGACGAACAAGACCGAGGTCGCTGCCGCGGCAGCGCCCGCCGCCGCGGCGCCGGCCAAGATGTCGAAAGACGATCTGATCAAGCAGGGCGAGAAGGTCTATCAGGCGAACTGCTCGGCCTGCCATCAGGCGAACGGACAGGGCCTGCCGCCGAACTTCCCGTCGCTGGTCGGCGGCAAGATCTCGACCGGACCGATCGACGGCCACATCAAGCAGGTGCTCAACGGCAAGGGCCTGATGACGCCGTTCAAGCATCTGTCGGACGACGACATCGCCGCCGTCGTCACCTACGAGCGCAACAGCTTCGGCAACAAGGTCGGCGACCAGGCGAGCCCGGATCAGGTGAAATCGGCGCGCTAGCGCGATTTCATCCTGAGCAACGCGAAGGATCTAGAGAGAAGACTCATGGCGCATCACGACATGGCGAAAGACATCACGGCCGACGATCACGAGCACGGCCACGACCACCACGATCACGGACCGCCGTCCGGAATCATGCGCTGGATCAAGACCACCAATCACAAGGATCTGGGAACGCTGTACCTGTTCTTCGCGTTCACCATGTTCTTCATCGGCGGCTTGATGTCGCTGGTGATCCGCGCCGAGCTGTTCCATCCGGGCCTGCAGTTCGTCCAGCCGGAGTTCTTCAACCAGATGACCACGCTGCACGCGCTGGTCATGATCTTCGGCGGCGTCATGCCGGCGTTCGTCGGCCTGGCGAACTGGATGGTGCCGATGATGATCGGTTGCTCCGACCTCGCGCTGCCGCGCGTGAACAACTGGGGCTTCTGGATCCTGCCGTTCGCGTTCACGCTCCTGCTGTGCACGCTGTTCATGCCGGGCGGCGGTCCCGCCGGCGGCTGGACGATGTACCCCCCGCTGGTCCTGCAGACCGGCAACGCGCTGCCGCTCCTGATCTTTGCCGTGCACTTGATGGGCATCAGCTCGATCACCGGCTCGATCAACGTCGCGGTGACGATCCTCAACATGCGCGCGCCGGGCATGACGCTGCTGAAGCTGCCGCTCTTCGTGTGGACGTGGCTGATCACGGCTTACCTGCTGATCGCGACGATGCCGGTGCTCGCCGGCGCAGTCACGATGCTGCTGACCGACAAGTACTTCGGCACGAGCTTCTTCAGCGCGGCGGGCGGCGGCGATCCGGTGATGTTCCAGCACATCTTCTGGTTCTTCGGCCACCCCGAGGTCTACATCCTCATCCTGCCGGCGTTCGGCATCGTGTCGACGATCATCCCGACCTTCGCGCGCAAGGCGCTGTTCGGCTACGACTCGATGGTCTACGCGGTGGCGTCGATCGCGTTCCTGTCGTTCATCGTCTGGGCGCACCACATGTTCACCGTCGGCATGCCGCTCGCCGGCGAGCTCTTCTTCATGTTCTCGACCATGCTGATCGCGGTGCCCACCGGCGTGAAGGTGTTCAACTGGGTCACCACGATGTGGAAGGGCAGCATGACGTTCGAGACGCCGATGCTGTTCGCCATCGCGTTCGTGTTCCTGTTCACGCTCGGCGGCTTCTCGGGCCTGATGCTCGCGATCACGCCGGCGGACTTCCAGTACCAGGATTCGTACTTCGTCGTCGCGCATTTCCACTACGTGCTGGTGCCCGGCGCGGTGTTCGCGATCATCGGCGCGGTCTACTACTGGATCCCGAAGTGGACCGGCCGCATGTACAACGAGACGCTCGGCAAGGTGCACTTCTGGGCGTCGGCGATCTTCATCAACCTGACCTTCTTCCCGCAACACTTCCTCGGTCTCGCGGGCATGCAGCGCCGCGTTCCCGACTACAACGTGATGTTCACCGACTTCAACGTCTGGTCGAGCATCGGCGCATTCGGCTTCTTCGCCTTCCAGTTCGTGTTCATCTACAACATGCTCGCCTGCTGCTACGGCTGGGGCGGTCGCAAGCGCGATCTGCCTGCGCGGGTGTGGGAAGGCGCGCACGGACTCGAGTGGACCGTGGCAAGCCCGCCGCCGTACCACACGTTCGAGGATCCGCCGGTGATCGGCGAGGGCGAGCTCACCAGCGTCCATGACGACGAAGACGCGCTCGATCACCACAAGCTCGCCTGATGGGTGCGATGGCCGACATCGATCCTGAGCGCAAGCGCCGCAACGTGATTCTCGCGTGGGTGCACGTCGCGCTCGCGGCGGCGATCCTCGCGGGCTTCGTCTACGCGCAGATGCATCGATGAGCGACGCGCCGGTCACGCAGCGCAAGCGGCATCAGCTCTGGCGCCTCGCCGGGGTCGCGGCTGCGATGTTCGGCTTCGGCTTCGCGCTGGTGCCGCTGTATCGCGTCGTCTGCCAGCTGGTGAACCTGAACGGCAAGGATGCTGCGCTCGTGACCGCAAGCTCGGTGCACGAAGAGCCCGATCTGTCGCGCGAAGTGACGGTGCAGTTCACCACGCAGGTCAACGGCGGTCGCGATTGGGGCTTCCGGTCCGAGATGCCGAGCATCAAGGTACATCCGGGCCAGCTCTACACGGTGAGCTTCACCGCGCGCAACCCGGAAGATCAGGAGCTCGTCGCGCAGGCCGTGCCGAGCGTGACGCCGTGGGACGCGGCGCGATATCTGAAGAAGACCGAATGCTTCTGCTTCCGCCAGCAGCCGTTCAAGGCCGGCGAGGAGAAGTCGATGCCGGTGCGCTTCATGATCGAGCGCGAGCTGCCCGCCGACGTCGACACCGTGACCGTGTCGTACACCTTTTTCGACGTGACCGCGCAGGCCCGCGCCGCGCGCTCGCAACCGCAAAGCTAGATTGAAGACGTGAGGAGCTGACGATGTCCACGCACGCCGCTGAAGACCACAACCACGACCGCTATTTCGTGCCGGCGCCGAGCGCCTGGCCGTTCGTGCTGACCGCCGGCCTGTTCGCCACGATCATCGGCGTGTGGGGATATCTCGAGGACAAGAACATCGGCGCGATCCCGATCTGGGCGGGCGTCGCGATCGCGATCTTCATCATCTTCCGCTGGATCCGCGGCGTGGCGCTCGAGAGCGAGGGCGGCGCCTACAACGCGCAAGTCGATCGCACGTATCGCTGGGGCATGTCCTGGTTCATCTTCTCCGAGGTCATGTTCTTCGGCGCGTTCTTCGGCGCGCTGTTCTATGCGCGCAATCTCTCGGTGCCGTGGCTCGCCGGCGAAGGCGCGAAGCTTGCGACCAACCTCACGCTCTGGCCCGGCTTCGAGGCGATCTGGCCCACCAACGGCCCGGGCGGCGTCGGCGGCAACTTCGAGACGATTCCGCCGTGGGGCGTGCCGTTCCTCAACACGCTGCTGCTGCTCTCATCGGGCGTGACCATCACCATGGCGCATCACGCGCTCAAGGACGCCAAGCGCGGCGCCTGCATCCTGTGGATGTTCGCGACGATCGCCTTCGGCGCCGCGTTCCTGTGGTTCCAGGCGCACGAGTACATCGAGTCCTACACCGAGCTGAACCTCAAGCTGAAGTCGGGCATCTACGGCTCGACCTTCTTCATGCTGACCGGCTTCCACGGCATGCACGTGACCCTTGGCACGATCATGCTGTCGGTGATCACGCTGCGCTTGATCCTCGGCCACTTCAAGCCGGACTCTCACTTCGGCTTCGAAGGCGTCGCCTGGTACTGGCACTTCGTCGACGTGGTCTGGATCGGCCTGTTCATTTTCGTCTACGTGCTCTAGCGATCCGGCGTCACCGCCGCGGGCTTCTCGTTGAAGCCGTGCGGCTGCAGCCAGCCGCGCGTGAATGCGACGATCAGGAAGATGATCAGCGCCACCTGCAACCCGACTCGCCACGCCAGCGCGCGCATCGTGCGTCGATGCGACGCGTCGCTCGGATCCTTCACCAGGAAGAACACCGCGGAGAACAGCGCGGTGACGATCGCGAGCAGCAGCAGGACGATGAAGATCTTCGGCAGCATGCACGGATGATACGCGGGGTCCTTTAAAGCGATGAAGAAATTCCGTCCGCCGCGCTGGTCCTGGCTCGTGCTGCTCCCGCTCCTCGCGCTGCTCGTCGGCCTCGGCAGCTGGCAGGTCCGTCGCGCGCACGAGAAAGAAGCGCTGCAGGCGGCCTACGAGCAGGCCACGAAGCGCGATCCGGAAAATCTCAGCGCGAAAACTGTCGCGACGGATTTGCCGGTCGCGGTGCGAGCGCGAGGCTTCTTTCTACCGAACAAACAGCTCCTGCTCGACAATCAGAGCCACGACGGCCAGCCGGGCTATCACGTGTGGACGCCGATGCGGCTGTTGACCGGCGGCACGGTCATCGTCGATCGCGGGTGGATCGCGCGATCGACCTCAGGCGAGTTGCCGGAAGTCGCGCCACCGCGAAGCGGCATGTGGGCGATCCGCGGCCTGTGGCGTAGCTTGCCCAAGCCCGGCATGCGGCTCGCGGGCGCGCCGATCGCGAAGCTCACGAAATTCCCCGCAGCGGTGGAATACCCGACGGCTGAGGACTTGCGCACGCTGCTCGGCGAGCCGGTGGCCGCCGGCGTGCTCGAGCTCGATGCTGGTGAAGACGGCGGCTTCGTGCGCGAGTGGAATCCCGTCGCGACGTTCCCGCCGTCGCGTCACTACGGCTACGCGGTGCAGTGGTTCTCGCTCGCCGGCGCGCTCGTCGTGCTGTTCGTCCTGGTCAACCGCAAGGCCGTATGATGCGCGCGATGCGAAAGCGCACTCAGTTCTGGATCGCGGCCGCGATCTTCCTCGGGCCGTTCATCGCGGCTGTCGTGATCTATCGCTGGTTCCCGCAGTGGCTGCCAGAAGGGCGCACCAATTACGGCCGCATGATCGATCCGCCGCGGCCGCTGCCGAACCTCACGCTCGCCAATCCGCAGGGCGAGCCGGTCGATCCGTGGAAGGGCCACTGGACCTTGGTCTACGTTGCGCCCGCCGTGTGCGAGGACGCTTGCCGCGAGCGCACCCATTTCGGGCGCCAGCTCTGGCTCGCGATGAACGAGAAGCGCGTGAAGCTCAAGCGCGTCTACATCGCGCCGGACGTCGACAGCATCGTGCAAGCCCGCGACGCGCTCGCAGCAGACAATCCCGACGCGGTCTGGCTCGGCGGCACCGGCACCGCGGGGTACGACGTGAGGCTGTTCTTCGAGATCGCCGACCCCGAGGCGCTGTATCTGGTCGATCCGTTCGGCAACTGGCTGATGACCTACCCGCAATCGCCGGGGCCCGAGGGGCTGCAGCGCGACTTCAAGGGCATGCAGAAGGACCTGAACAAGCTGCTCAAGCTCTAGGGCGCGCCTCGCGGTAGAATTCGCGCCTCTCGCTGCGTCCCTTCCACATGGTCTGGTTCCGCCGCCTCACTCTGGCAGCCCTCACGCTGTGCTTCGTTGTCGTCGTCTTCGGCGCCTACGTGCGGCTGTCCGACGCAGGTCTCGGCTGCCCCGATTGGCCCGGCTGCTACGGCCATCTCACGGTGCCCGATCAGGCCGCCGACGCGCACAAGGCATGGAAGGAGATGATCCATCGCTATCTCGCGTCGACGCTCGGGCTCCTGATCGTCACGCTCGCCGCGATGTCGCTTCGGCTGCGCAACTGGGGCGCGCCGCGCGTGCTGCCGTTCGTGCTCGTCGGCTTGGTGATCTTCCAGGGCATGCTCGGCATGTGGACCGTGACCTGGCAGCTGAAGCCGCTGGCGGTGTCCGGGCATCTGCTCGGCGGACTGATGACGCTCTCGCTGCTGGCGTGGATGTGGCTGTCGCAGCGCGCGCCGGCGCAGACAGAATCCGTCGCGCCCGCGCTGCGCCGATTCGCGACGATCACGCTGGTCGCCGTCGTGCTCCAGATCTTCCTCGGCGGCTGGACCAGCAGCAATTACGCCGCCCTCGCATGCCCCGATTTCCCCACGTGCCACGGCAGCTTCTGGCCAGATACGGACGTGAAGGAAGCCTTCACCCTGTGGCGCGGGCTCGGCATCAATTACGAAGGCGGCGTGCTCGACAACCGCGCGCGCGTGACGATCCATTTCGCGCATCGTCTCGGCGCGATGATCGTCGCGACACTCGCGATCCTGCTCGCCGCTGGCTTGTTGCGCTCGGGATCGCCGACCGCGCGGCGCTTCGGCATCGCGCTTGCGGCTGCGCTCGCGCTGCAGCTGGCGCTCGGGATCAGCATCGTCGAGCTGCAGCTGCCGTTGTTCCTCGCCGACATGCACAACGCCGGAGCTGCGGTGCTACTGTTGACCCTGGTGACGCTGAACCATTTCCTGTGGAAGCGGACGCAATAAGGTGAACGCCAGCGCCGATACGCTGAAAGGCCGCAGCCTGCGCTTGCTGGCGCACGAGTACTACGAGCTGTGCAAGCCGCGCGTGGTGATGCTCATCGTGTTCACCGCGATCGTCGGCATGTTCCTCGCGGTGCCGGGGCTGCCGCCGCTCGATCACATGCTGTTCGGCACGCTCGGCATCGCGCTGCAGGCGGCGTCCGCGGCGGCGATCAACCAGCTCATCGACCGCAACATCGACGCGCGGATGGCGCGCACCTGCGGACGCCCGCTGGTGACCGGCACGCTCAGCATCGCCGAGTCGATCGTGTTCGCGGCGCTGCTCGGCGCGCTCGGCTTCTTCGTGCTCGATCGCTACGTGAATGCGCTCACCGCGTGGCTCACGCTGGCGACGCTGGTTGGCTACGCCGGCGTCTACACGCTGTATCTGAAGCGCGCGACGCCGCAGAACATCGTCATCGGCGGCGCTGCCGGCGCATTCCCGCCGGTGCTCGGATGGGCCGCGATCACCGGCACGCTCGATCCGCATGCGCTGCTGCTGTTCCTCATCGTGTTCGTGTGGACGCCGCCACACTTCTGGGCGCTCGCGATCGAGCGTCACAAGGAATACGCCGAAGCCGACATCCCGATGCTGCCGGTCACGCACGGCGTCGCGTTCACGCGCGTGCAGGTGCTGCTCTACACCGTGCTGCTGTTCATCGTGAGCTTGCTGCCGTACGTGTTCGGCATGAGCGGCGTGCTCTATCTCGGTGGCGCCGCCGTGCTCGGCGGCGTGTTCGTCTACTACGCGGTGCTGCTGCGGTTCGCGCCGCGACCGGGTTTGCCGATGAAGACCTTCGCATACTCGATCGTCTACCTGATGGCGATCTTCAGCCTGCTGCTCGTCGATCACTACGTCCGCGCGCTGATCTAGAAACGACAAACCCCGCTTCAAGCGGGGTTTGTTTTCGAATCGCGAGAGATCAGCCGGGCAGCTCGATCGCCTTGCGCAGCTTCTTCATCGCCGCCGTCTCGATCTGGCGGATGCGCTCCGCCGACACGCCGTACTCGTCGCCGAGCTCCTGCAATCCGGCCTTGTCGCCGTCAGCGAGCCAGCGGCGCTGCAGGATGTCGCGCGAGCGCTGATCGAGCGTCGCGAGCGCGGTCTTCATCTTCACTTCACGCTCTTCCTGCCACTCGGCCTGCTCCATCGCCTCATAAGCGTCGCCTTCGACCGCGAGGTAGTCCTCCGGTCCGTAGGTCTCTTCGCCGTCGACCGTCGCGCCCTTGAAGGACACGTCCTGGCCGGCGAGCCGCGATTCCATCTCCAGCACTTCCTCAGGCTTGACCTTGAGCTCCTTGGCGACCGCTTCGACTTCCGCGCGGTTCATCCAGCCCAGGCGCTGCTTCATGCCGCGCAGGTTGAAGAACAGCTTGCGCTGCGCCTTGGTCGTCGCGACCTTCACCAGCCGCCAGTTCTTCAGGATGAATTCGTGGATCTCGGCCTTGATCCAGTGCACGGCGAAGGAGATCAGGCGCACGCCCTTGGTCGGGTCGAAGCGCTTCACCGCCTTCATGAGGCCGATGTTGCCTTCCTGGATCAGGTCGCCGAAAGGCAGGCCGTAGCCGAGGTAGCCGCGCGCGATGTGAACCACGAAGCGGAGATTGGAAAGGACGAGCTTCTGCGCGGCTTCGAGATCCTGATGGTCGTGCAGCTGCTCGGCGAGGCGCTTCTCCTCGGTGGCGTCGATCAGCTCGATCGCGTTCACCGCCGAGATGTACGCGTCGAGGCTGCCGCCCAGCGGGAGCAGCGCGGTCGTACGACGCAGTGCAAGTGCCGTGTTGGTCATGTCCTTCCTCGAGCCCATGGCTGCCGATTCTAGCAGTCGGCGTTATAGAGTGCTAAGGGTCGAAAAAGTTCCCCAAGTCCCCGCCTGGACTAGAGAATATAGATATTCCGCTCTAGTCTGGCGGGATCGCCGCCAAGTGCCGCCGGACCGTGAGCTGGGCGCCGGCCAAGCCGATGGCCAGTCCAGCCAGAAACAGGCCCAGCGTGTCCTGCAAAGACAGGGTCGTGATCCCCGCGTCTCCGCCGTAGAGGGCCATGACCCGCTGGGCAGGGCCCGCCAGGAGCAGGGCGCCGCCGGTGACCAGCAGCCAGGCGAACAGCGCGCCCGCGATCCCGTACCAGAGTCCCGCGTAGAGGAACGGTCGGCGGATGAAGCCGTCGGGCGCGCCAATGAGCTTCATCACCGCGATCTCGTCGCGACGCGCCTGCAGATCGAGCCGGATCGTATTGCCGATCACCACGATCACGGCCAGGGCGAGAACGCCCGCGATCACCCAGACCGCGCGTTGCGCCAGCGCGAGCAGCGATTGCAGGCGCTCGATCCATTCCTGATCGAACTTGGCGACCTCGACTTCCGGGAGCTTGCCGAGCTCCGCGACCAGCGCGCGCGTCGCATCGGCATCGAGCTTGCGGCCCGGCGTCACGACGATCACCGCCGGCAGCGGATTGGCTTCGAGCACGTCGAGCGCATCGCCGAATCCGGAAAGCTCGCGGAACTCCTTCAGCGCCTGCTCGCGCGAGATGTATTGCGCTTTGGCGATGCCGTCGCGCTGCGACAGCTGCTGGGTCAGCTCGCGACCGCGCGCTTCGGTCGCGCTGTCCTTCAGGAACACCGAGATCTGCGTGCCGTTCTCCCAGCTGTACGACAAGGTCGTGATCCGCTGCAGCGCCAGATGGAAACCGGCTGGCAGCGCGAGCACGACGCCGATGACGAGCGCGGTGAGGAACGTCCCGATCGGGTTGCGCACCAGCGTGCCCAGCGTGAAGAAGAACGCTCGCGCATGGCTCTGCGCGAAGCGCACGAGCCAGTTCGGCCGCGGCGCGGTATCGGTCGGCGGGATCGGCTTAGCCACGCGCGGCTCCTTTCTGCACGTGGCCGCGCGGACGCTCGTCCGACAGCCGGCCTTTCTGCAGATTCAGGATGCGGTAGTCGAACTGCGTGATGAGATCGATGGCGTGGGTGGCGACCAGCACGCTGACGCCGACGTCGTTGAAGCGCGTGAAGATCTGCATCACTTCGCGCGCCATCTGCGGATCGAGATTGCCGGTCGGCTCGTCGGCGAGCAGGATCGCCGGCTTGGTCACGATCGCGCGCGCGATGCCGACACGCTGCTGCTCGCCGCCCGCGAGCCGCATCGGATACACCTTCTCCTTGCCGAGCAGCCCGACCGAGTCGAGCGCGGCGCGCACACGCTTGCCGATATCGGCGTGCGCATAGCCGCGGATCACCAGCGGCAGCGCGACGTTGTCGAACACGGTGCGATCGTAGAGCAGCTTGAAGTTCTGGAAGATGAGCCCGAGCTGCTGCCGGAACGGCGGGATTTGCCGCGGCTTCAACGCCGTGACGTTCTGGCCCATCACCACGACCTGTCCGCGGTTCGGCTTGATCAATGCCGCGATCAGGCGGAGCAGCGTCGACTTGCCCGCGCCCGAGGGTCCGGTGAGGAACGCCATCTCGCCTTCTCCGAGCGAGAACGTGAGATGCGAGATCACTTCGTCCGCACCGGGGTAGCGGTAGCTCACGTCGTGGAACTGGATGATCTCTGCCATGCGATCAACCGATCAGCGCGTCGGTGTAGGCCTGCGCATCGAACGGCTCGAGATCCTCGACCGCTTCGCCGACGCCGACGAAGCGGATCGGCAGCGACAGGCGCTTGGCGATCGCGAGCAGGATGCCGCCCTTGGCGGTGCCGTCGAGCTTGGTGATCGCGATGCCGGTGAGGCCGATCGCCTCGTGGAACTGCAGCGCCTGCGTCAGCGCGTTGCCACCGGTGGTCGCGTCGACCACGAGCAGCACTTCGTGCGGCGCGTAGCGATCGTGCTTCTGGATGACGCGCTTGATCTTGCGCAGCTCTTCCATCAAGTGCGCCTGCGTGTGCAGTCGACCCGCGGTGTCGGCGATGACGACGTCGATGCCCTTGGCCTTCGCCGATTGCACCGCGTCGAAGATCACTGATGCTGAATCCGCGCCTTCGCCTTGCGAGAGGATCGGCACGTCGGCGCGCTCCGCCCACACCTTGAGCTGATCGACGGCGGCGGCGCGGAACGTATCGCCCGCGGCGAGGACGACCGAGAGTCCGCCGCGTTTCAAGCGCAGCGCGAGCTTGCCGATCGTCGTCGTCTTGCCCACGCCGTTCACGCCGGCGACGAACAGGATGTACGGGCGGATGAACTTCGGGATCTCGAGCGGCTGCTCGACTGGCTTCAGGATCGCGAGGATCGCCTTGCTCAAGCCCTCGCGCAGCTGCTTCTCGGTCTTGATCCGGCCGGCGCGCACTTCGTTGCCGAGCTTGCCGACGATCTCGTTGGTGACTTCGACGCCGGCGTCGGCCGTGAGCAGCCGCGTCTCGAGCTCTTCGAGCGCGTCGTCGTTGAGCTTGTCGGACGTGAACAGGCGGCCGAGATCGTAGGTGAGCCACGAATCGCCGCGATTGATCTGTCTGCGCAGCTTCGCGACCACGCCTGATTTTTCGGTCATCTCCATTCGCCCTGGGTTTCGCGCAGCAGCCGCACCGGCGTCGACACCGGCGAGCGTCGCACATCGCGTGTCGCGAACTCCGGCGTCGACAATTGCGCCAGCGCCGCGCTGTAGCTGTCCTCGCTGATCGGATAGCGCAGCAGGTGGAACAGTTCACCGCCGCGCTGTGCGGTGACGGTGCCGATCCAGAGCGGCGTCTGCCCGTCGAGCACATACCCCGACGGCCAGAGCCGGATCATCAGCTGGTGATCCGCGTCGGCATCGTGGCGCAGCGTGAGGCTCGCGTGACGGCCGGCGTGCGTGCGCGGCATCAGCGGAAGTTGGTCGATCGGCGTCGTGCTCGCGAGCCAGCGCAGCCCGTTGGCGAACGTCAATCGCGGCGGCGCTTCCCATCCGCTCTTCTGGAGCGAGTCGCGGATCACCGGCAACGGCGCGGCCCATTGCAGGTTGAGGAATTGCTTGTCGCGGCCGGCGACGTCGATACGGCGGTTCGGCAGGCGCTTCCAGCCGGTCTCCCACCATTCGCTCAGCCCCATGCTCCGCGCAGCGACGTCGGGCATCGCTGTGCGGACGCGAGTGCGTACCATGTGCGTGCCGAATGCGAGCACGATCAACAAGACCACGAGCGCTGGGCTCAAGCCCCGGAGCGTGAGGTCGCGCGAGCCATGCCTGCGGAAGCTCACGCCGACACCCGCCGTCCACACCAGCGCGAAGATCGCCGTGGTCGTGCCCACGCTGAGCCAGACGCCGCCGAGGTAGAAGCGCGCGAGGATCAGAAGCAACAGCACAGCGGCTGCCAGGCCGTACGAAGCGATCCGCCGATTCGTGGTCTGGCCGCCGCTGAACAGCACCGGGATCAAGCCGTAGATGCAGATCGGCAGCGCGAGATCCTGATACAGGCGCAGCGACGGCGCTTCGGGCGGCACGCGTAATCCCGGCACCAGCGTCAGCGCCGCCGTTGCGGCAATCGCGAACGTGAGCAGCACGACGAGATGGCGGATCACGTCCCAGCGCCCGTTCAGCAGCATCGTCGCCAGCAGCACCGTCGCGAAGCTGCCGTAGGCGACCGGATCGCCGGGCAGCAGCGCGAGTGTCGCGAGCCGGATGCTCCAGGGATCGTGCAGGTTCTGCAGCGTGTCGTGGGCGTAGAGATCGAAGGCCGGCGGCTTGCCGCCGAAACCCCAGATCAGCGCGATGGCGCTCGCTGCGAGGACGAACAGCACGAGACCGAGGCTGACCAGCGCAGGGACTTCAGGCTCGCGCGGATCGGCGAAGCCCGCGCCGAGGCGTCCGAGCGGACCGTGACGGTGGCTCCAGTCGGTGATCTGATTCAGCCAGCGCTCTGCGTTGCGACCGAGCACGACGACCGCTTCGCGCGTCATCCACAGCGCGATCCACAGTCCGACTGCGAGCACGAGGATGACGATCGCGAGCCGCTTGGTCACTTCCGCCGCGAGTCCGAGCGACGCGCCGAACGCGACGCCGGGGAGCGTGTAGAGCGCGGTCCACGCGATCGCGGCCGGAATGATCGCGACCCAGAAACGCAGACGCGGCATTCCATAGACGCCGGCGATCGCCGGAATCAGCGGCCGCAGCGGCCCGACGAGGTGCGCCATGATCACGCCCTTGCCGCCGTGACGCCGGAAGAACGCGCCGCCTTTCTCGATGAGCTTCGCGCGATTGGCGAAGAACGGCCGCCGGAATAGCGCCGCGCCGTAACGCCTGCCGATCTCATAGCTGACCATGTCACCGATCAGCGCGCCGCCGGCGACGAGTCCCATCGTCGCGCCGAACGGCAGCGCGTCGAGCGAAACGAGCGCGCCGAGCGCGAACAGCACGCCGGAGCCTGGCAGGAACAGTCCGATCAGGACGAGGCATTCGACCAGCGCCAGCACGAACGCTGCCGCCAGCGACAGCCCGGGATGCGCTTGGGCCCAGTCGATGACGTGCTGCAGCCACTCCACTGGGCGCCGATCCTAGCCGCGGCTTTCGGCGAACGCCGCGCGCGCGGCGTCGAGCGTTTTCGAAAGCTCCGCGTCGTCGTGCGCCGCCGAAACGAAGCCGGCTTCATAGGCCGACGGAGCCAGGTAAACGCCTCGATCGAGCATGGCGTGGAAGAAGCGCTTGAACGCGGCGATGTCGCAGCGCGTAGCCTCGACAAAGGATTGCGGCGCTCGTGGCGCGAAGAACAAGCCGAACATGCTGCCGACCTGCGATGTGCTGAACGCGACGCCGGCTTTTGCGGCCGCGTCGCGCAGACCCTCCAGCAAGCGCGCGGTGTAGCGAGCGACGCGCTCGTAGAGTGCGCCATCGCCGAGCTCGCGCAGCGTCGCCAAGCCAGCGACCATCGCGAGCGGATTACCGGAAAGCGTGCCCGCCTGATAGACCGGTCCCACGGGCGCGAGCTGCTGCATCAGGTCGCGGCGTCCGCCGAACGCGCCGACCGGCAGGCCGCCGCCGATGATCTTGCCGAGCGTGGTGAGATCGGGCTTCACGCCGTAGAGCGCGGTCGCGCCGCCCGGATGCACGCGAAAGCCGGTCATCACTTCGTCGAAGATCAGCAGCGCGCCGTGCCGGTCGCAGAGCTCGCGCAGGCCGCGGAGGAATCCGTCCGCCGGTGGAATGCAGTTCATGTTGCCCGCGACCGGCTCGATGATCACGCAGGCAATCCGCCCCGGCTCCAGGTCGAGCAGCTTCGCGACCGAATCGAGATCGTTGTAGCTCGCGGTCAGCGTGAACTTCGCGAACTCCGCGGGCACGCCCGGCGACGTCGGCACGCCGAACGTCAGCGCGCCGGAGCCGGCTTTCACGAGCAGCGCATCGCCGTGGCCGTGGTAGCAGCCTTCGAACTTGATGATGAAATCGCGACCCGTTGCGCCGCGCGCGAGACGAAGCGCGCTCATCGTCGCCTCGGTGCCCGAATTGCACATGCGCACCTGCTCGATCGCGGGCATGCGCGCGATCACGAGCTCGGCCATGTCGATCTCGAGCTCCGTCGGTGCGCCGTAGGAGACGCCCTTGGCGAGCTGGGCTTCGATTGCGGCGATGACCCTCGGATGCTGGTGACCCAGGAGCATCGGGCCCCACGAGCCGACGTAGTCGATGTAGCTGTTGCCGTCGGCATCCCACAAGTAGGCGCCCTGGGCGCGCTCGATGAAACGGGGCGTGCCGCCGACCGCGCGGAACGCGCGCACCGGGGAATTCACGCCGCCCGGGATGCTGCGCTGGGCGCGCTGGAACAGGGAGTCGGAACGCGTCATCGAGGCTTGTGCCGGGACAGGATCGGGGATTGTAGCGGTCCGGGATGTCAGTTCAGGAGAAATGCGCGGCGTACGCAGCGGCCGCCGAACGCACGTCCGGCGTACCGAAGACGCCTTCGATCGCCGCGACGCAGTCTGCGCCGGCGTCGATCAGCTCCGGCACGCGGTCGGGCGTGATGCCGCCGATGGCGCAGATGGGTCCCGCCACGCCGGCGCGGACGGATCGCAGGAGATCCAGCGTCGCCTGCGGCGCATCCGGCTTGGTGCGCGATGGATAGAAGCGTCCGATGGCGACGTAGCTCGCACTGGCTTGTGCCGCCGCCAGCGCGCGCTCGAGCGAGTTCGCGCAAGTCACACCGATGATCTTGCGATCGCCGCAGATCTGTCGCGCCTGTGCGAGCGATGCGTCGGCACGACCGAGGTGCACGCCGTCGGCGCCGCTCTCGACGGCGATCGAAGGATCGTCGTTGACGATCAGCGGTACGGCGCGCGTCCGGCACAGCTGGGCGAGCGCCTTCGCGTTGGCGAGGCGATCGGCCGGAGCGCTGACCTTGTCGCGATACTGGATCAACGTGGCGCCACCGGCGATGGCTTCGGCCACGCTGCCGACGAGGAGCTCGCGCGATCGGCAGATGGCATCGGAGGTGATCGCGTAGAGCCCGCGCAGCTGCATCATGGCTGCGGCCGACGGGGAATCCGTCGGCCGGTGCCGACTGCGAATGCGCGACGCAAAGCCTGATCGACGAATGCGCGACCTCGCTCGACCGCTTCGACCAGCGCGCGGCCGAGCGCGAGCTCCGCAGCAATCGCCGAGGCGAGCGTGCAACCCGCGCCGTGGAACGTTTCCGGCAACCGCGCCGACTCGAGCCGGATGGCGTCGCCTCGCGCCGTGAACAGCCAATCGACGACGCGCTCGCCAGGCTCGTCGCCGCCGGTGATCAGCACGTTCCTGGCGCCGAGGTCGCGCAGCGCCGTGCCGCAGCGTTGGAGGTCGTTCTCGCGCGCGAGCCGGCGCGCTTCGCGCGCGTTGGGTGTCAGCAATTCGACGATGGGGAACAGGCCGTCGATCATCGCGGCTTCGAGCTGCGTGGAAACCAGCGCGCGTCCGCCGCCCGCCCGCAGGACCGGATCCATCACGGTCGGGATCGCCAAGGGCCGCAGCTGCTGGGCGATCACTTCGATCTGCGCGGCGTCGCCGAGCAAGCCGATCTTCGCAGCGCGCGGCGCGGCGTCGGCGATCAGGGCCGACAACTGTGCGGCGATGAGGATCGGCGCGACCGCCGACACGCGCTGCACATCGTGCGTGTCCTGCACCGTATGCGCGCTGATCACGCTCAGGGCGTGCGCGCCGAGCGCCGCGCACGTCTCGATGTCCGCCTGGATGCCCGCGCCGCCGCTGGGATCGTGTCCCGAGATGCAGAGAACGCAAGGGCGGACCGACGCTGTCGACATTTCTTACTTACGAGTCAGTTATGCACAGAATCCAGATGCGGGACACGATGTAGACAGCGGCGTGACCGGTGCGCGACGCGCTGCGCGAATCGCGCAATAAAGTCTTGATCGTCAGGCCCATGAACTTTTGGTTACAGAATGTCCGATCCATCGAAAATCGCGATTTGGCTCGTATCGCGGCTGCGCCGAATGCGAGTTTCTCACAGCGTTATCCACAGCTTCTGTGCGTAGGTGTCGCATCGGCTTACGCCGCGCTGAGTTAGCGCGCTTTTGTCATCCGCGACGTGCACAACCGCGTCGAGACGAATGACGCTCGTATGTTACGAACAAATCCGCACGATCACGGCGAGGGCGCGCTCGACGGCTCTTCGCTCGTCGGCGGCGAAGGCGCTTGCTCTGCCGGCGTCTCATCGGGAGGCGATTCCGTCGGCGCTTCTTCTGCCGGAGGCTGCGACGTCGGCGCGATGTCTTCCGTCTCGGGCGCGAGCTCGCCGGGCTCGGGCTCCTCTTCACTCACCGACGGCGATCCGTAGCCGATCTGGCTGAGGATCCACGCGGCCCGGCTCTGCACGTAGGGTCCAGGCGCCGCCGCGTGCCAATGACGCGGGCTCGGCAACACCGCGACGAGACGCGCGGCGTCGGCGGGCGTGAGCTGCGACGCCGGCTTGCCGAGATATTTCCGCGACGCCGCTTCGATGCCGTACACGCCCGGCCCGAATTCGGCGATGTTGAGATACATCTCGAGGATGCGCTGCTTCGGCCACATCTCCTCGATGAGCACGGTGAGGTACGCCTCGATCGCCTTGCGCACGTAGCCGCCGCCCTGCCAAAGAAACAAGTTCTTCGCGGTCTGCTGACTGATCGTGGAGCCGCCGCGGATCTTGCGATGCGTCTTGTTGTGCTCGAGCGCCTTCTGCATCGCCTCGACGTCGAAGCCGTGGTGCTGCCAGAACAGCTGATCCTCGGAGGCGACGACCGCCTTGCGTCCGACCGGCGCGATCTGGTCGCCGGGCACCCAGCGGTACTGCACGGGCTTCACCGGGCTTTGCAGCATGAAGCTGGTGGTCGGCGGCGGCACCCATCGCAGCGCCGCCACGAGCACGAGGCTCAGCACGATCGGCGCCAGGATCAGCGTCAGCAAGGCCTTGCTGAAGAATTTCCCCATGACAACTAGGTGCTGCGGGCGCGGAAATGGTTCCAGGCCAGCCCGCCGAGGACCAACGCGAGCACCGCGCCTTGCAGCGCGAGCCCCTGCGCGTTGGGATAGATCCCGAGCAGCGGGATGCGCACGAAATGCACGGAACGCGCAGCGATCGCGCCTGCTTCCTGCAGCGCCGCGACGCCCTTGCCGGTGAACACGACGGCGAGCACCACGATCAGCGCCGAGCTCCAGCCGAAGAACTCGCGGATCGGCAGGCGCATCGATACGGCGAAGATCGCCCAGGTCAATGCGAGCAGCGCTGCGGCCGCGGCGATGAGCCCGAGCACGATCGCGACGTGATCGCCCTGACCCCACAGCGCCCGATAGAACAGCACCGTCTCGAAGACCTCGCGGTACACGGCGATGAACGAGAGGAACGCGATGCCCCAGGGTCGCTGGGTGGAGAGCGCCGTCTTCATCTTGCCCGCGACGTAGTGCTGCCAGCGATTCGAATAGCTCTTGCTGTGCAGCCACAGCCCGACCGACAGGAGAATCGCCGCAGCGAGCAGCGCCGTGAGCCCTTCGGTCATCTCGCGTCCTGCGCCGCTGATGCCCACGACCCAGTTCGAAGCGGCCCAGGTCGCCGCGCCCAGCAGCAACGCGACGATCCAGCCGCCGTGCAGATAGGGCAGGGCGTCGCGCCTCTCGGTCTTGCGCAGGAACGCGAACATCGCGGCGAGCACGAGGATCGCTTCGAGGCCTTCGCGCGCCAGGATCACGAAGCTGCCGGCGAAGCTTCCTGCCGTGGTTTGCGCGCCGCCGAGCAGACGCTCGCGCGCTTGACCGAGCTGGTCCTCGATCGACATCGCCGCCGCGCGCACCTGGTCCGCGCCGGCGCCGGACTTGAGGAGTCCGCGGAAGTCCATCATCGACTGCTCGATCTGCTTCATCAGCGGCTCATCGAGCGTCGCGAGCTGCGCTTCGGCGAGCTCGAAGCCGTCGAGATAGGCCGACACCGCGAGCTGGCTGGCCTCGTCGCCGTGGCCGGCGGCGTAGGCGTCGACGCTCTGCTTGAGCTTCGCGCTCGCGATCGACAGCGGCTCGCGCTGATCAGCCAGCACTTCCGGATGGGCACGCAGATAGGCGAGCAGCTGCTCGCCAGCATCCCCGAAGCGCGCGGCGATCGAGACAGGCTCTTCGCGGGCGAGCGCTTCGAGGCTGCCGATGGCGGCGGCTGCGTCGCCGCGCTGCTTCCAGACCTGCTCGCCCTGGGCGCGATCGTCGTCGCTATACGGGAAGTTGCCGACGTAGAACGCCAGCGCCCAGCGTTGCTCGTCGCTGAGCTGCGCGAAAGCCGGCATCCCAGTCCCGGCGACCCCGGTGCCGAGCGTGTTGTAGAGCGCGAACAGGCTGCGCTGTCGTTGACGATCGCGATCGTGGAAATTCGCCGGCGGTGGATCGAGGCCGGCGGCCGCAGCACCGTTGCCCAGGCCAGTCGCGCCGTGACAGCTCGCGCAGTTCTCGGCGAACAGCTTTGCGCCGGTCGCGAGCGATGGCGCGCGCGCAGGCGCGACCTCGACGTGATAGGCGAGCAACAACGCCTGGGCGAGATCGCGCGTGGATTGGCGGATCGATTCGGCTTCGGCGCGATTCGCGATCTTCTGCTCGAGCGCCGAGGCTTGCTGCTCGAGCTCGGGCTTCGCGCCGATCGCGTGCAGGTTGCGCGTCACTTCCGCAGCGAACTCGCGCTGCTCCTTGTACTCGGCTTCCGACTCGATCGTGCCGTGATCGACCGCGCCCGCGTAATCGACGCCGATGTAATCCAGGATGTGCAGCACGCTCAGCAGCTGGCGCTGTTGCGGCGCCGGATCGGCGGCGGACGCAAGGGTCGTCGCGGCGAGCGCGACGATGGCGAGAACGCGGGAGAGGGACATGCAGACAACCGTCAACGGCGAATAGGAATTATTATCATCTAGTAGCCAAGCGCCTGCAACGCGCAGGAATTTTCCCTAGCGCGCGGGGACGGGCAGGGCGAGATTGCGCCAGAGGCGCAGCGTCGGCTCGGACTGGTTGAGCGTGTAGAAATGAAGGCCGGGCGCGCCGGCATCGAGCAGGCGCCGGCATAGTGCGGTCACGACGTCCGTGCCGAAGTCGAGCAACGCCGCGCGGTCGTCCTGCAGTTGCTCGAGACGCAGCCGGATCCAGCGCGGGATGTCGGCGCCGCAGGCTTCCGAAAACCGCGCCAGCTGCGCGAAGTTCGTGATCGGCATGATCCCCGCCACGATCGGGATCGTGATCCCTGCGCGCTGGCAGCGGCCGACGAAATCGAAATACGACTCGGGATTGAAGAAGTACTGCGTGAGTGCGGCGTCGGCGCCGGCGTCGACCTTGCGCTTGAAATTCTCGAAGTCGGCGGCCGGCGAGCCGCCTTGCGGATGCATTTCCGGATAGCACGCGACTTCGATCTTGAACTGCGCGCCCTGCGACTTGCGGATGAACCCGACGAGCTCGTTGGCGAAATGGAATTCACCCGGCGCTTCTGCCGACGCCGCAGTCGCCGGCAGATCTCCGCGCAGCGCGACGATGCGTTTCACGCCCGCCGCGCGATAGCGGTCGAGCAGCGCGCCGATCTTCGCGCGCGTCGAGCCGACGCACGTGAGATGCGGCGCCGCCTCGACGCCGGTCTCGCGCACGACGGTCACGATCGTCTCGTAAGTGCCGTCCTGATTCGATCCGCCGGCGCCGTAGGTCACCGAGAAGTATTTCGGGCCGACCTCGGCGAGCTTGCGGATGACCGCCGGAAGCTTCGCAGTGCCTTCTGGCGTTCGAGGCGGGAAAAGCTCGAACGAGAAGCTGCGTGCCTCCAGCGGTGATCCGGCCGCGGTCATTTCAGTACCGGTAATGCTCTGGCTTGTACGGGCCGTCCTTCGACACGCCCAGATACTTGGCCTGCTTGTCGGTGAGCGTGGTCAGCCGCACGCCGATCTTCTCCAGATGCAGGCGCGCGACTTCCTCGTCGAGCTTCTTCGGCAGTCGATAAACCGTCTTCTGATAGCGATCCTTGTTCGCCCACAGGTCGATCTGCGCGAGCGTCTGGTTCGAGAAGCTGTTGCTCATCACGAACGACGGATGACCGTGCGCGCAGCCGAGGTTCAGCAAGCGGCCTTCGGCGAGCACGTAGATGCTGTGACCGTCGCGGAAGGTGTACTTGTCGAGCTGCGGCTTGATCGTGTCGCGCTTGATGCCCTTCTCGGAATTGAGCGCGTCCATCTGGATCTCGTTGTCGAAATGCCCGATGTTGCCGACCAGCGCGCCGTCCTTCATCGCGCGCATGTGCTCGATGGTGATGACGTCGCAGTTGCCGGTCGTGGTGATGAAGATGTCGGCGGTCTCGACGTGATCCTCGATGCGGGCGACCTCGAAGCCTTCCATCGCGGCCTGCAGCGCGTTGATCGGGTCGATCTCGGTGACGACGACGCGCGCGCCGAAGCCCTTGAGGGAATGCGCCGAGCCTTTGCCGACGTCGCCGTAACCGCAGACGACGGCGAGCTTGCCGGCGATCATCAGATCGGTGGCGCGCTTGATGCCGTCGGCGAGCGATTCGCGACAACCGTAGAGGTTGTCGAACTTCGACTTGGTGACCGAGTCGTTGACGTTGATCGCGGGCACGAGCAGCTTGCCGGCTTCCATCATCTGATAGAGACGATGCACGCCCGTCGTCGTCTCTTCCGAGACGCCGCGCCACTCCTTCACGACCTTGGTCCAGAAGCCCGGGCGCTCCTTCTGCGTGCGCTTGAGCAGGTTCTTGATCACCTGCTCCTCGTGGTTCGACGACTTGCTGTCGACCCACTTGTCGCCCTGCTCCATCTCGTAGCCCTTGTGGATGAGCAGCGTCACGTCGCCGCCGTCGTCGACGACGAGCTCAGGACCTTTCAGGCCGGGGTGCGTGACGCAGTCGAGCGTGCAGTCCCAGTACTCCTCGAGCGTCTCGCCCTTCCACGCGAACACCGGGATGCCGGCCGCGGCGATCGCGGCGGCAGCGTCATCCTGCGTCGAGAAGATGTTGCACGAGGCCCAGCGCACGGAGGCGCCGAGCGTGGAGAGCGTCTCGATGAGAACCGCCGTCTCCTTGGTCATGTGCAGCGAGCCGGTGACGCGCACGCCCTTCAACGGCTTGCTCTTGGCGTACTTCGCGCGGATCGACATCAGGCCGGGCATCTCTTCCTCGGCCATCTTCACGCGCTTGCGCCCGAGCTCGGCGAGCTTGATGTCGCGGACCTTGTAGTCCTGCGCGACGGCCTTGGGCTTCATCACGGCGCTCATGCGATTTCCTTGGCGCGACCCGCCGCCTTCAATCCGGCATCCGCGCGTAGCGCGTCCGCCTTGTCCGTCTTTTCCCAGGAGAACGCGGTGAACTTCTCGCCGTTGGGGAGCGTGATCTGCTGCGGCTTGCGGCCGAAATGGCCGTTGCTCGCGGTGACCTGATACATCGGATGGATCAGGTCGAGCATCTTGATGATGCCGTAGGGGCGGAGATCGAAATGCTTGCGGACGAGCTTTTCGATGTGGCCGTCGGAGATCTTGCCGGTGCCGAACGTGGTCACCGAGATCGACGTCGGCTCGGCGACGCCGATGGCGTAGCTCACCTGGATCTCGCACTTGTCGGCCAGACCCGCGGCGACGATGTTCTTCGCCACGTAACGGCCCGCATAAGCGGCGCTGCGATCGACCTTTGAAGGATCCTTGCCGGAGAACGCGCCGCCGCCGTGACGCGCGTAGCCGCCGTACGAATCGACGATGATCTTGCGGCCAGTGAGACCGCAATCACCGACCGGACCGCCGATGACGAAGTTGCCGGTCGGGTTGATGTGGAACTTGGTGGACTTCGAGATCCACTTCTTCGGCAGCACGGGAAGGATCACTTCCTCCATCACGCCCTCGCGCAGCTTCGCGAGGCTGATCTCGGGTGAATGCTGTGTCGAGAGCACGACGGCGTCGATGCCGGTGATCTCGTTGCCGTCGTAGCGCAGCGTGACCTGCGACTTCGCGTCAGGCCGGAGCCACGCGCAGGGCGAATTCTTCTTCTTGCGGATCGTCGTCTGCTGCTCGACGAGGCGATGCGCGTAGTAGATCGGCGCCGGCATGAGGTCCGGCGTCTCGGTGCATGCGAAACCGAACATCAGGCCCTGATCGCCGGCGCCCTGCTCCTCGGGTTTCTTGCGATCGACGCCCATGTTGATGTCAGGCGACTGCTTGCCGATGAAGTTGAGCACGCCGCAGGTGTTGCCGTCGTAGCCGACGGCGGAGTTGTCGTAGCCGATGCCGGTGATCACCTTGCGCGCGATCGACTCGACGTCGGCCCAGGCCGAAGTCGTGATCTCGCCCGCGACGACGGCGACGCCCGTCTTCACCAGCGTTTCACAGGCGACGCGTGCGCGCTTGTCCTGCGCGAGGATGGCGTCGAGGATGGCGTCGGAGATCTGGTCGGCGACCTTGTCGGGATGGCCTTCGGACACGGACTCCGAGGTGAAGAGATACTCGCTCATCGGCTTTCGAACTCCTTCAATATCTGGATATGCGGATAAGCGGATATTGTAGCGGAGACGGGCCGGCTCCGCACGATGCCGAACCCGCGAAAATCGGTGCTGTCTGTGGGATCGCGAACCAGGAGACAGAAATGGCTTTGACCCCGTCGAGCATGCTCCCTTTGGGCACCAAGGCGCCAGCGTTTTCGCTGCCGGACACGGTGACCGGCACTGCGGTGAGCCTGGATGCCGCCAAAGGCAACGCGGCGACCGTGGTGATGTTCATCTGCAACCATTGCCCTTATGTGAAGCACGTCAACGCCGAGCTCGTCCGCGTCGCGAACGACTACCGCAAGCGCGGCGTCGGCTTCGTCGCGATCTCGTCGAACGACGCGAAGAACTACCCCGAGGATGCGCCGGAGAAGATGAAGGAGAACGCGCGCGCGAACGCTTATCCGTTCCCGTATCTCTACGACGAGTCGCAGGCGGTCGCGAAGAGCTATCAGGCGGCATGCACGCCGGACTTCTTCGTCTTCGATCGCGCGATGCATCTCGTCTATCGCGGCCGCCTCGACGAATCGACCCCCGGTAACGGCAAGCCGCTGACCGGCGCAGACCTGCGGATGGCGCTCGAAGCGCTGCTCAACGACAAGCCAGTCAGCCCGGATCAGTCGCCGAGCATGGGCTGCAACATCAAATGGCGAAAAGCCGCGTAGGGTGCGCCCTGCGCATCGGCTTTAGCGCTTGCGGCCGTCGATGATCGCCTTGAAGTAGGGGATCGTCTTCTTCAATCCGTCGCGCAGCTTCACCTTCGGCTGCCACCCGAGCTTCGCTTTCGCCTTGGTGATGTCGGGCTGACGCTGCTTGGGATCGTCCTGCGGCAGCTTCTCGAAGACGAGCTTCGACTTCGACTTGGTCAGCTCGATCACGAGCTCCGCGAGCTGGCGGATCGTGAACTCGCCGGGATTGCCGATGTTGATCGGCCCCGTCACGTCGGCCGGCGACTCCATGAGACGGATCAGGCCGTCGACGAGATCGTCCACATAGCAGAACGAGCGCGTCTGCGAGCCGTCGCCATAGAGCGTGATCGGCTCGTTGCGCAAAGCCTGCATGATGAAATTCGACACGACGCGGCCGTCGTGCGGATGCATGTTCGGGCCGTAGGTGTTGAAGATGCGCGCGACCTTGATCGGCAGCTTGTGCTGGCGGTAGTAGTCGAAGAACAGCGTCTCGGCGCAGCGCTTGCCTTCGTCGTAGCACGAGCGGATGCCGATCGGATTGACGTTGCCCCAGTACTCCTCGGGCTGCGGATGCACCTGCGGATCGCCATAGACCTCACTCGTCGACGCCTGCAGGATCCGCGCCTTCACGCGCTTGGCGAGCCCGAGCATGTTGATCGCGCCGTGCACGCTCGTCTTGGTCGTCTGCACCGGGTCGAACTGGTAATGGATCGGCGACGCAGGGCAGGCGAGGTTGTAGATCTCGTCGACCTCGACGTAGAGCGGGAAGGTCACGTCGTGCCGCATGAACTCGAAGTGCGGGTGATCCAGGACCGGCTTCAGGTTGTCGCGCGTGCCGGTGTAGAAGTTGTCGATGCAGAGCACTTCATGGCCACGCTCGAGCAGCCGCTCGCACAAGTGCGAGCCGATGAAGCCGGCGCCGCCGGTGACCAGCACACGCTTGCGCGAAAACTCCCGTTGCGATTTCACGTTCGATCCCTGGGCTGCAAGGGGCGGATTCTAGCCGGTCAAACCGATACAATACGCGGCGCCGCGGCACCCCAAGCCGCCGGTTCCCGATCGAGACATCATGCCGACGCGCTTAGAGCTAGCGAACGCCATCCGCGCCCTGTCGATGGACGCGGTGCAGAAAGCCAACTCCGGACATCCCGGCATGCCGATGGGCATGGCCGACATCGCCGAAGTCCTCTGGAACGATTACCTCAAGCACAACCCGACCGATCCGCACTGGTTCGATCGCGATCGCTTCGTCGTGTCCAACGGCCACGGCTCGATGCTGCTGTACTCGCTGCTGCACCTGACCGGCTACGACCTGCCGATCACCGAGCTGCAGAACTTCCGGCAGATGCATTCGAAGACGCCAGGCCATCCCGAGTACGGCATCACGCCGGGCGTGGAGACGACCACCGGGCCGCTCGGACAGGGCCTCGCCAATGCCGTTGGCATGGCTGCCGCAGAGCGGATGATGGCGGCGACCTTCAATCGCGACGGCGTCGACATCGTCGATCACTACACCTACGTCTTCGTCGGCGACGGCTGCCTGATGGAAGGCATCTCTCACGAGGCCTGCTCGCTCGCGGGCACGCTCGCGCTCGGCAAGCTGATCGTCTTCTACGACGACAACGGCATCTCGATCGATGGCGAAGTCCACGGCTGGTTCCGCGACGATACGCCTGGCCGCTTCGAGGCATACGGCTGGCAGGTGGTGCGGAATGTCGACGGCCATAACCCGAACGAGATCAAGCGCGCGATCGAGACTGCGCGCGCATCGAAGGACAAGCCGACGCTGATCTGCTGCAAGACGATCATCGGCTACGGCGCGCCGAACAAGCAGGGCAAGGAAGTTGCGCACGGCGCGGCGCTCGGCGATGCCGAGATCAAGCTCGCGCGCGAGAAGCTCAACTGGCCGCATCTGCCGTTCGAGATTCCCGAAGAGATCCGCAAGGGCTGGGATGCACGGGCCAAGGGCGAAGCCGCGCAGCGCGCGTGGAAGCAGAAGCTCTCCGAGTACCAGAAGAAATTCCCGCAGGAAGCCGCCGAGCTGCAGCGTCGCATCGCCGGCAAGCTGCCCGCCGATTGGAAAGCGACGACGGACGCGCTGATCGAGCAATCGCGCACCGCCGACAAGGCGATCGCGACGCGCAAGTGCTCGCACATCGTGCTGAACAACATCGGCCCGAAGCTGCCCGAGCTCGTCGGTGGATCGGCCGATCTCACCGAGTCGAACCTCACGAAGTGGGACGCCGCGAAGATCATCCATCCCGGCAAGGTCGACGGGAATTACCTGTTCTACGGCGTGCGCGAGTTCGGCATGACCGCGGCGCTGAACGGAATGGTGCTGCACGGCGGAATCCTTCCGTTCGGCGGCACCTTCCTGACTTTCAGCGACTACGCGCGCAACGCCATCCGCATGGCGGCGCTGATGAAGATCGGCACGATCCTCGTCTACACGCACGATTCGATCGGATTGGGCGAGGACGGTCCGACGCATCAGTCGGTCGAGCACGTCGCGTCGCTGCGATTCATCCCGAACATCCGCGTCTGGCGCCCGGCCGATCAATTCGAGACCGCGATCGCGTGGAAGGCTGCGATCGAGCGCCGCGATGGTCCGACGCTGCTCGTGCTGTCGCGCCAGAACTGCACGCCACAGGTTCACGTGCCGGAAGATGCGGCGGGTGTCGCGCGTGGTGGTTACATCCTTTACGAACCGAAAGCCGAAGCCGTCGCTCTGATCATCGCGACCGGGTCGGAAGTGCAGCTCGCGACCGAAGCGGCGCGCCGCCTCGAAGAGACCGGCAAGCCGACGCGCGTCGTGTCGATGCCGTGCGTCGAGCTGTTCATGCAGCAGAAGCCCGGCTATCGCCGCACGGTTCTGCCCAAGGCGATGAGGAAGCGCCTCGCGGTCGAGGCGGGCGTGTCGCACTACTGGCGCCCGATCGTGCGCGATCGCGGCGACGTGCTCGGCGTCGACACCTACGGCGAGTCCGCGCCGGCGCCGGCGGTGTTCAAGCATTTCGGCTTCACCGTCGAGAACATCATGGCCCGCGTCGAGAAACTGATCGGCGAGTGATCGGGTCCGAATAACTTTCTAGTCAACGAACGCAACAGAGGAAACTGCAATGGCTGTGAAACTGGGTATCAACGGCTTCGGGCGCATCGGTCGCAACGTGCTGCGCGCGGCGGTCCAGAATTTCGGCGACATCGAGATTGTCGGCATCAACGACCTGCTCGAGCCGGATTACCTCGCTTACATGCTGCAGTACGACTCCGTGCACGGTCGCTTCAAGGGTCAGATCGGCGTCGAAGGCCACAACCTCCTCATCAATGGCAAGAAGATCCGGCTGACGCAGGAGCGCGATCCCGCGAACCTCAAGTGGAAGGACGTCGGCGCCGACGTCGTCATCGAATCGACTGGTCTCTTCCTCGACAAGGCCTCCGCGCAGAAGCACGTCGACGCCGGCGCGAAGAAAGTGATCATCTCGGCGCCGTCGAAGGACGACACGCCGATGTTCGTGTTCGGCGTGAACGACAAGACCTACGCCGGCCAGGCAATCGTCTCCAACGCGTCGTGCACGACGAACTGTCTCGCGCCGCTCGCGAAAGTGCTCAACGACAAGTGGGGCATCAAGCGCGGCCTGATGACGACCGTGCACGCGGCGACCGCGACGCAAAAGACCGTCGACGGTCCCTCCAACAAGGACTGGCGCGGCGGCCGCGGCATCCTGGAAAACATCATCCCGTCGAGCACGGGCGCCGCCAAGGCCGTGGGCGTGGTGATCCCGCAGCTGAACAAGAAGCTGACCGGCATGTCGTTCCGCGTGCCGACCTC
>DASRHK010000073.1:0-38696 GCA_035650495.1 Nevskiaceae bacterium
CGACGACAGCGTCGCGTGGGTCGAGACGCTGACGCGCACCCGTGGCACCTACGAGGGCGGCGCGGTCGATCTCTCCGAGGCCGAGACGGCGATCCTCAAGAAGGACGGCGCCGACTGGAAGATCGTGCACCTGCATCGCTCGGCGCACGCGACGCGTCCGTCGGCCGGCAAGAAGAAATAATGCTGAGCCGCCTGCCGGCGCCGCTCGCGGCGTCCATCACCTTCGTGCTGTTCGTCTCGAACCTCGTGTTCTGGGCGATCCCGGTCTACATCACGATCTTCCTGAAGCTGCTCACGCCGCCGGGCAAGGCGCGCGATCAGGTCTCGCGACTCGTCGCGTGGCTCGCGCAGCAGTGGGCGCACGTGAACGTGCTGCTGTACGAAGGGTTGATGGACGTGCGCTGGGACATCCGCCTCGACGCGGAGCTGTCGCCGCAGGGTCAGTACCTGGTCTGCTCGAATCACCAGACCTGGAACGACATCTACGTGCTGATGCGCACTTTCGGGCGGCGCGCGCCGTTCTTCAAATTCTTCATCAAGCAAGAGCTGATCTGGGTGCCGATCCTCGGGCTCGCGTGGTGGGGGCTCGACTATCCGTTCATGAAGCGGCACACGCCCGAGCAGGTCGCGAAGAACCCGGCGCTGAAAGGCAAGGACCTGGAGACGACGCGCAAGGCGTGCGAGCACTATCGCAATCAGCCGGTCCTGATCCTGAACTTCCTCGAAGGCACGCGCTTCACCCAGGCCAAGCACGACAGGCAGCAGTCGCCGTACACGCATCTGCTGAAGCCCAAGGCCGGCGGCTTCGCGTTCACGCTGTCGGCGCTGGGAGAGAAGCTCAATTCGCTGATCGACGTGACCATCGTCTATCCCGACGGCGCGAAGGGCTTCTGGGAATTCCTCGCCGGCCGCATGCGGCGCGTCATCGTCGAAGTGAAGCAGCTGCGCATCCCGCCGGAGCTGTTCACCGGCGACTACGAGTCCGATCCCGAATTCCGCAAGCGGTTCCAGCAGTGGATCGGCGAGCTGTGGGCGCAGAAGGATCGGCGCATCGGCGAGCTGAAGCTGGAGGCCGCATGAAACGCTTCGCCGTTGTCGCTCTTCTGCTCACGGCGTGCGCCGCGTCGAACCAGCGCAACGTCCTGCCGCCGCCGCCGGAGCCCTCGGTGCAGCCGGGCGATGACTTCTTCGCCTACGTCAATCGCGAGTGGCTCGAGCGCACCGAGATCCCGGCCGATCGCAGCGGCTGGGGATCGTTCAGCGAAGTCGCGGAACAGAACGATGCGCGGCTGCACGAGCTGATCGAATCGCTCGGTCCCAAGCTCGCCGCGAACAGCGCGACGCGACAGGTCGCGGATTACTACGCGGCATTCATGGACGAGCGCGGCATCGAGAGCAAGGGCATCGCGCCCATCAAGAAGATGCTCGCGCGCATCGACGCGATCCGCGATCGGGCGGCGCTCACGCGTGCGCTCGGCGAATCGCTGCGCGTCGACGTCGATCCGCTCAACGCCGGCAACTTCACCACCGACAACCTGTTCGGCCTGTGGATCGCGCAAGGACTCACCGAGCCGGACCACTACATGCCGTACGTGCTGCAGGGTGGGCTCGGCATGCCGGATCGCGCGTATTACCTCGACGCATCGGAGCGGATGACGAAGCTGCGCGAGGCCTATCAGGCGCATGTGGCGAAGATGCTTTCGCTCGCCGGATACAAGAAGGCCGATGCCCGCGCCGCGCGCGTGCTGGAGCTCGAGAAGAAGATCGCGCAGGCGCATGCGACGCTCGAGGAATCGCAGGACGTGCTGAAGGCGAACAACGTGTGGACGCTGGCGGACTTCCGGAAGAAGGCGCCCGGCGTCGACTGGAAGCTGCTGTTGAAGTCGGCCGGCCTCGGCGCGCAGAAGAAGTTCATCGTCTGGCAGCCGGGCGCCGTGACCGGCGAAGCCGCGCTGGTCGCATCGACCGATCTCGCGACCTGGAAGGACTGGCTCGCCTACCACCGGCTCGCGCATTTCGCGGAAGTGCTGCCGAAGGCATTCGATCAGGAGCAGTTCGCGTTCGACGGGCACACGCTCTCCGGCACGCCGGAGCAGCCTGTGCGCTGGAAGCTCGGCGTACGCGCGACGAGCCGCGACCTCGACGACGCGCTCGGAAAGCTCTATGTCGCACGCTACTTCCCGCCGGAGTACAAGGAGCGCATCCAGAAGATGGTGCGCAATATCACCGCAGCGTTTGCCAAGCGCGTGGACAGGCTCGACTGGATGGACCCGTCGACGCGGGCGAACGCGAAGGCCAAGCTGGAAGCGCTCTACGTCGGCGTCGGCTATCCCGAGCGCTGGAAGTCGTACGACGGGCTCAAGATCGCGCGCGACGACGCGCTGGGCAACCGCATGCGCGCGGAGAAATTCCGCGATCGTCACGAGCTCGCGAAGCTCGGCCGCAAGGTCGATCGCACCGACTGGGCGATGCCGGCGCAGCTGGTGAACGCGGTGAACCTGCCGCTGCAGATCGCGCTCAACTTCCCCGCGGCGATCATGGCACCGCCGTTCTTCGATGCCAACGGCTCCGATGCGCGCAACTACGGCGCGATCGGCGCGGTGATCGGCCACGAGATCAGTCACAGTTTCGACGATCAGGGCGCGCAGTTCGACGCGCGCGGCAAGCTGCACGACTGGTGGACGCCGGAGGATCGCGAGCACTTCCAGCGAGCGGCCGCTGCGCTCGTCGTCCAGTACGGCGCGTATCAACCAGTGCCCGATCTCGCGATCAACGGTCAGCAGACGCTCTCGGAGAACCTCGCCGATCTCGCGGGCGTGTCGGCGTGCTACGACGCGTATCGCGCCGCCGAATCGTCGCCGACGCTCGCGAGCGATCGCGAGTTCTTCGTTGGCTTCGCGCAGGTGTGGCGATCGAAGTACCGCGAGCCGGCGCTGCGACGCGCGCTGCTCACCGACGCGCATTCGCCGGCGCCGTGGCGCGCCTACGAGGTGCGCAATCTCGACGCGTGGTATCCGGCGTTCGACGTGAAGCCGGGGCAGAAACTGTTCCTGATGCCCAACGAGCGCGTGCGGGTCTGGTAGCTACAAATCCGCGGCCGTGGTTTGCGCGTCGCGCACGAACGCGATCGCGACGGCGGAGAGATCGTTGAGCAGCTCCGGCAAGCGCGGCTCGAGGGCATGCGCGTGCTGCTGCCAATGCTCGGTCGCGGCGAGCAAGCCGTCGGGCTTGCTGAGCCGCTGCGCCGTGCGGCGCAAAGCACGCTCGACGCCCTCGCCGCTGCCGTACGAAAGCAGCAAGCGCTGAAAGTCGCGCGCATCCGGGGCGCCGCCGCCGCTCTGCTCGAACCATTCGCCCTGCGCCGCCACCGCTTGCGCGCAGCGTTGCGTGAAATCGTGCAGCGATTCGTCGCTGAAGCGATCCCACTGCTGGATCAGCAGATGGTCGGTGACGATGTCGAGCAGGATGCCGGCGTAGCGACGATGTCCGCCGGCGAACTGCTCGCGCGTCTGCGCGATCGCCGGATGCGAGTCGGTCATCGTATCGACGCGTCGATGCAGCGCCACGCCGAGCTTGAGATCGGCGGGGTAATCGTCGGGGATGCGGCCGCGCAGCCAGTCGCCCAGCACGGCGCCGGCGAGCGAGGTCGCCGTCTGGTCCGCGAGCCACAGATGCGCGAGGAAGTTCATGGTGCTGTGCGAAGATAGACCAGTTTCGCCGGGGGAGGTTTGAAGTGCGCTCGATCCGTCTCACCGCCGTCGCGCTGGCGGCTTGTGCAGTATCGGCATGCGGCAATGGCGGCGATCAGGCGCCGCTCCCCGAAGAGCTCGTGCTCAAGGCGCAGAACGTGCTGCCGCCGGGGCAGTCGGGCTTCTATTCGCTGACTGGTCAGGCGCAGGGAACGCTGACCGGCGATCCGGCCGATTTCGGCGCGCACGTCGACGATCAACGCGCGCTGTACTGGAGCTTCGACACCAAGGCCGGCGTGCTCGGCACCAAGCCGGGAACGCCGATGTCGCCGCTGTCCGGCGTGCAGATCTATCGCGACAGCTTCGGCGTGCCGATCATCTACGCCGGCAACGTGCACGATCTGTGGTACGGCGTCGGTTACGCCGTCGCGCAGGATCGGCTGTTCCTGATGGACGCGGTACGGCGCATGGGGCAAGGCACCTTCGCGGAGCTCGCGGGCTGCGGCTCGGTGCCCGCCGACATCCAGCAACGCACGATCACCTACTCCGACGCGGAGTACCAGGCCTTCTTCGACGGTCTTTCGCAGGACGCGAAGGACGCGGTCAACGGCTACGTCGACGGCGCCAATGCGTGGCTCGGTCAGGTCGCGCTCAACCCGACGCTGCTGCCGGCCGAGTACGGCCTGCTGACGTCGACGCCCGCGACGTTCACCGTGAAAGACGTGCTCGCATCGGGCGTGTTCATCACGCGTTTCGTCGCAGCTGAAGGCGGCAACGAGTTCCAGAACATCCGCATCCTGAAGCTGCTCGCCGATCGCTTCGGCAGCATGGCCGCGGCGAAGGAGGCCTTCCAGGATCTCGACTGGCTCGAGGATCCGAAGGCGGTGACGTCGGTGCTCGAAGGCGAGGGCACGTTCTCGAATCAGGCGGCGCCGTCGACGAGTCGCGATGCCGTGTTCAGCCAGATGGCGGACTGGGCAGTGACCTTGCCGGAGACGATCTGGAAAGGACCGGGCACCGGCGCTGCGGCCGCGCCGTGCGCGATCCCGAAGTCCGGCAGCGCGGCGGTGCGCACGGTCGGCGAAGCGCTCGAGAATTTCCGCCATCAATTGCACGGCGGCTCGCACGCGTATGCGCTGGGACCTTCGCGCACGCGCGATCACGGCA
Organism: Nevskiaceae bacterium; assembly: GCA_035650495.1. GTDB lineage: Bacteria > Pseudomonadota > Gammaproteobacteria > Nevskiales > Nevskiaceae > DASRHK01. The sequence goes on from DASRHK010000073.1 coordinate 4,857, forward strand.
CGCTGCTCGTGTCCGGGCCGCAGCTCGGCTACAGCTATCCGACGCTGCTCGTCGAGTACGAGATCCACGGCGGCGGCTACGACTTCCGCGGCTTCTCGGTGCCGATCCTGCCGGGCGTCATCGGCTACAACGACGACATCGCGATCAGCGCGACCACCGGCTACAGCAAGACGATCGATTCGTTCATCGAGACGATCTGCTCGACGTCGCAGATCGCCGCGCACGCGTGCAACGCGAATCAGTACTTCCATCAAGGCGTGTGGAAGGACATGGACTGCCGCGACGAGACGATTCCGTACCGGCAGGCGCCGCAAGGCGTGCCGGCGGGGCCCGCGATCTTCTCGACGACGGTGCAGGTCTGTCGCACGGTCCATGGCCCGATCGTCGCGCGCGACGATTCCGCCGGTCTCGCGCGCAGCGTGCAGTACGCGATGTATCGGCACGAGTTCGACACGGTCGAAGGCGTGCGCCAATGGAACAAGTCGCACTCGTTCGCCGACTTCCTCGAAGGCGCGAAAAAGGTGACGTGGAACGAGAACGTCATCGCGGCGACGCGTGACGGCCACATCGCCTACATCCATCCGGGATTGTTCCCGCGTCGCAGCCCGAACACCGACATGCGGCTGCCGAGTCCCGGCGACGGGCAGTACGACTTCGGCGACAACCTGTCGTTCGACGAGCTGCCGAAGGTGATCGATCCGGCGCGCGGCTTCGTCGGCAACTGGAACAACAAGCCGGCGCTCGGCTGGCTCGACGGCGAAGGCCTCGGCGACACCTCGCGCCCCGGCGGTACGGGCCAGCGCGTGACGACGATCCTCGATTACCTGCCGACGCGAAGCGACTGGACATTCGCCGATTTGCGCGTCATCGACGTCCACGTCGGCACGACCGATCACCGCGCGGAGAGCTACATGCCGGTGATCGGCGTGTTCAACACGTCGGTCAACGCGCAGCTGACCGACGTGCAGAAAGCCGCGCTCGATCTGATGCTCACGTGGGATCGCAGCCACTATGGTCCCGACATCGACCTCAACGATCCCAACGCGAAGGACAGCGTCGGCGCGACCATCTTCGGCGAGTACGTCGTGGCGTTGCGCGACGCGCTGTTCGCCGATCTCAAGAACGACGTCATCGACACCGGCACGCCCGACAAGGATCCGAACAACCCGAATCCGGATACGGGGCTCACGATCTACGGTCGCGTCTCCGGTGTCGGCAGCCACGTGTTCGACATGAGCGTGATGGACAACCTCGTGCTGCGCATCCTCGATCCGCTGTCGTCGGGACTGTCGGTGCGCCATGACTGGACCGGCGGGCGCACGCGCGACCAGATCATGCTCGCGGCGCTCGACACGATGCTGCAGCGTCTCGCGCAGAAGTACAACGGCGGCACTGCGATGAGCGTCGCCGATCTCGCCAAGGCGCAGCGCGTGCATCCGCGTAGTGAAATCTGCTCACTGACCGGCGTGATCGGCCCGGGCTCCGATACGCTGCCCGGCACCAGCTGCGTGACGATGCCCTATCAGGATCGCGGCTCGTGGGTGCATCGGGTGGGATATGAAAGGCCTTAGTCTCTGTGCGGCGCTCGTCGCGCCGATCGTCGCGGTTGCGAGCATCGGCTCGCCGTCGATCACGCTGCCGCGGCCGGCGGCGCCGATCGTCGGCGCGTTCGGCTACAAGCTCGGCGACGTCTACGTTCCCGATGGCAACGCGCAGGAGATCACTTCGTCGGTGATCACCGAGAAGGCGCTGCCGGGCGCGCTGTATCGGGTGACGCCGCGCGCGGGCGAGCAGGTCGAGCCGTTCGAGTCCTATTTCATCCTGCGCACGCTGAAGTCGCACCAGATCGCCGCGATCTTTGCGGCAGCGCAACCCGATTGCTTCGACCAGACCGGCATCGCGCAGACGACCGCGCGCGATCTCGCCGAGCGCTACGCGCAGATCCCCACGTTGCCGATGCAGATCCGCGCCGGCACGCGGCAGATCGTCCTGCAGTGCACGTCGGAGGTGCTGAAGCTCGTCTACGCCGACGTCGATCTCGCCCGCGTCTATGCGCGTGAGGCGGCGGAGATCGAAGCTTCAGAATCGCCGCAGCGGAACTAGGCGAACTTCCACTCGAAGCTGCCGATCTGCGGGCTCGACAGCGCGACGACGTCACCGGGGTTCAGCGGACCCACGCCCTTCGGCGTGCCGGTGAAGATCACGTCGCCGGCTTCCAGCCACCAGGTCTTCGACAGGATGTGGATCTGGCGCGCGACGGAGAACAGCATGTCCTTGGTATGTCCGTGCTGGCGCAGCTGGCCGTTGACGTGGCAGCTGAACTCGAGCGCCTGCAGGTTCTCGTTCGCGTAAGGCTTCCAGTGGCCGAGCGGCGCGGCGCCGTCGAAGGCTTTCGCCAACTCCCACGGCGCGCCCTTGCTCTTCAGCTTCGATTGCAGGTCGCGCAGCGTGAGATCGAGACCGAGCGTGAGATGGCTGACGTGGCGCGTCGCGTCGTCGACAGCGATCTCCGCGCCGCCGCCGGAGAGCATGACGACGAGCTCGGCTTCGTGATGCACGTCGCCGCGACCGCGCGGCAGCTTGACGCCCTCACCAGCGGGGACCACGCACGACGACGGCTTCATGAAGACCACGCACTCGCCGTCGCTGACGTAGCCCGCGGGCGCGAGCTCGGCGACGTGGTCCGCGTAGTTCTTGCCGATGCAGAAGATGCGGTTCGGTTTCAAATCCGCTCTTCGATCCCGAACGAGGCGAATCCCTTGCTCTTGAAGTTCTCGCGGAACATGTCGCGCAGCTTGATCGCCTGCGCGTCGAAGGCGGCCTTGTCCTGCCACGTGTTGCGCGGGTTGAGCATGCTCGGATCGTCGACGCCGGGGCAGGCGGTCGGCATCTTCAGGTTGAGGATCGGATGCTTCTCGGTCGGCACGTCGTCGAGCTTGCCGTCGAGCGCCGCGTTGAGCAGCGTGCGCGTGAGCTTGATCGACATGCGCTTGCCGCCGGCGGTGGCGCTGCCGCCGCTCCAGCCCGTGTTGAGCAGCACGCAGCGCGCCTTGTGATGCGACATCTTGTCGGCGAGCAGCTTGGCGTAGACGTTGGGCTTGTGCGCCATGAACGGCCCGCCGAAGCACGCCGAGAACGTCGGCGTCGGCTCGGTGATGCCGACTTCGGTGCCGGCGACGCGCGCGGTGAAGCCGGACACGAAGTGATACATCACGTCCTTCGGCTCGAGCATCGAGATCGGCGGCAGCACGCCGAACGCGTCGCAAGTGAGCAGCACGATCGTCTGCGGATGCGGGCCGCGCGCGTTCGGCATCACATTGGGCACGACGCTCAACGGATAGGAGAGGCGCGTGTTCTCGGCGATCGACGCGTCGTTCAGGTCGAGCTCATCGGGATGGCACTCCTCCATCTTCTTGCCGGGCAGCGGCGGCACGTTCTCGATGATGCAGCCCGGCTGCGACAGCGCGGCGGCGATCACCGGCTCGGCTTTCTTGTCGAGGTTGATCAGCTTCGCGTAGCAGCCGCCTTCGAGATTGCACAGGCCGTTATCGGACCAGATCGTCTCGTCGTCGCCGATCAGCTTGCGCGACGCGTCCGCGGAGAGCGTGGTCTTGCCGGTGCCCGACAGCCCGAACAGGATCGCGCCGTCGTTCTTCGCGCCAACGTTGGCGGAGCAGTGCATCGACAGGCGGCTCTCCTTCGGCATCAGGTAGTTGCCGACGGTGAAGATCGTCTTCTTGTTGACGCCGCAATAGTCCGCGCGGCCCGCGACCAGGCAGATCTTGTTCTTGGTGTCGATGATCACCGCGGCTTCGGCGCGGCAGCCGTCACGCTCGGGCACGCACATGAACGACGGGACGTTGAGCATGGTCCAGCGGCGCGCGTCCACGTTCTTCACGCCCGGCAGGTCCTTCGGGAACATGTTGTCGCAGAACATCGCGTGCGTCGCGTACTCGCCGACGAAGCGGTAGGGCACCGCGAGATCAGGATCGTTGCCCATGAACACGTCCTTGACGTAGAGCGTGCCCTTCTTGGCGTTGACGTGCTCGACGACGCGCTTGAGCAGGCCTTGGTACTGGTCGGGATCGTAGGGATTGAGATCGGCCTTGAACCAGATCTCGCTGGCCACCTCGGGCCATTTCACCGCGTAGGTGTCCTTGGTGCGGCGCCCGGTGCAGTCCGGGTCGGTGTAATAGACCAGCGGGCCTTTGACGCCGAGCTTGGTCGGGAACGCTTTCTGCGCGTTGGACGGCCCATCGCGCTTGACCCGGCCGCGATCGTTCTTGATCGCCTCGTGAAAGAGCTCCTCTTTGCTTAAGTTGTGCTTGTAAGTGACGCCTTTGAGTCCAAATAGTTTTTCGAGATCGGCCTGCAAGGTCATTTCTGGTTTCCGTAGGGAAAGCGCCGCGTCCTAGAAAGGACAGCCCGCCAGAGGGCGGGTTCGGGGTCCGAAAGGATACTGGATTCCCCCATACGGGGAAATCCACCGACCGTCTAGACGGCTGGCGCGGCTTCCGAGGGGAGCTTGAATCCTGCGACCGCTTGGCGCAGCTGCTCCGACATCGAGCTCATCTCGCCGACGGCTTGCACCGTCTGCTGCGCGGATTGCGCGGTCTGCACGGCGATCGCGCGGATCGACTGCATGGTCGCGGCGATCTGGTTCGCCGAGGTCGACTGGCGACCGGCGTCCGACGAGATCTGGTGAATGAGCTGCGCGAGCTGCGTCGAGCTGCTCTCGATCTTCGCGAGCGCCTGGCCGGCTTCTTCGGCGGACTTCGCGCCGGCGACCACGTTCGTCGTCGAGCGCTCCATCGAAGTGATGGCTTCCTGCGTGTCGGCCTGAATCGTCTTGACCAGCGTCTCGATCTGCTTGGTCGCGGTCGTCGCGCGCTCGGCGAGGCGCTGGACTTCGTCGGCGACCACCGCGAAGCCGCGACCCGCGTCGCCGGCCATCGCGGCCTGGATCGACGCGTTGAGCGCGAGCGTGTTGGTCTGCTCGGCGATGTCGTTGATGAACTCGATGATGTTGCCGATCTCCTGCGACGACTCGCCGAGGCGCTTGATGCGCTTGGCGGTGTCCTGGATCTGCTCGCGCAGCGCGGCCATGCCCTGGATCGTGCGGCCCACGGTCTCGGTGCCGCTGTGCGCGATCTGCACTGAGTTGGCAGCTTCCTGCGCAAGCTGCTCGGCGCGCGACGCGACTTGCTGCAGCGATCGCGACGATTCGGTGACGACGTTGGCGGCGGAGACGATCTCCAGCGCCTGCTTCTCCGACGCCGCGTTCATCTGGCGCGCCGTGTTGGCGGTGACGCCCGCGGCGTCGGCGACCTTCGCGGTCGTCGCGTTGATGGTGCCGACCAGCGTGCGCAGGCTCGCGATGGTGAAGTTGATCGAGTCCGCGATCGCGCCGGTGAAGTCCTCGGTCACGTTGGCGTCGACGGTGAGGTCGCCGTCGGCGAGATTGGTGATGTCGTCGAGCAGCGTGAGAATCGCCTTCTGCTGGCGCGTGTCGCGCTCGGCGGCTTCGCGCAGCTGCCGGCGGATGCCGGCGAGGAAGACCAGGATGAACAGGACCAGCGAGATGACGGCCAGCGCGCCGAATCCATAGATGAAGTAGGGCAGGCGCGTGGTGCCCGCGGTCGCGTCGATGATCCCCTGCTCGAGGTTCTTCGCGGCCGCGATGACGTTGGTCGATTCGCCGACCAGCGTGCCGGCGGATTGCTGCACGTTCGCGACGGCAGCCGAATCGGTGACGATCGCGGAGACGAGCGTGTCGGCCGAGCCGAAGTCGTCGCTGATCTTCTTGCCGAGCTGCTGCAGATCGGCGTCGCCGCCGAACGCCGCGGCGGCGATCGCCTTGCTGCGATCGGAGAACTCGCGCGCGAGCTGACCGAGCTCGGCCGCGGCCTTGTCGGCGTCGTGACCCTCGCGGATCAGGCGGCCGGCGGCGCCCTTCATGCGCTCGATGCGGACGAGCTGCACGTAGGCGCTCGCGCTGGTGGTGGCCGGCGCGCCCTTGGCATTCAGCCGCTCGATCACCTTCTGATAGTCCTGGTACAGCGTGTCCAGGTTCTCGATCAGCGAGGCGATGTTGCCGTTGGTGCGCTCGAAGGGCTCCTGATTCGACACCACCGCGGTGACGGCGGTCTTCATCGACTTCCAGGCGTTGTCGAGCTCGTCGACCTGCGGCAGCACCGAAGCCGGCGGCTTCGGGAAGTTCAGCGTGGGATCGCCCTCGCGCATCATCTTCACCTCGTCGTCGAACTCCTGGGAGTTCGCGTCGAGGGTGGCGAAGTCGGGGATCACGCCGCGGCCGGCGCGTGCGAGCTCGGAGACGTCGGAGGAGAACTTGCGCGCCTGGTCACGCCAGGCCTGGTTGCGGTTCTGCGTGCTCTGGATGTAATAGAAGCTGCCGATGGTCGCGGCGAGAAATCCCGCTGCGGCGATCAGCAGGATGATCTGCAACCGCGTGCCTCCAGCGCGCCCTTTCTTGGCTTCCGCCATATCGCCCCCGTTCCTCCAGCTTCCCCCGCGGTGAGGCGGCTCCTCAGCCTCCCAGCACCGCGTTGATCTTGTTGATCAGCTCTTCCGGCTTGACCGGCTTCACGATGTATTCGCGCGCGCCCTGCCGCAGCGCCCACACGCGATCCGTCTCCTGGTTCTTGGTGCTCACCACGATGACCGGGATCTTCTGGGTCTCCGGATCCTTCGACAGCACGCGCGTGGCCTGGAAGCCGTTCATGCCGGGCATGACGACGTCCATCACGACGCAATCCGGGCGCTCGCTCTTCACGCGCGCGAGCACATCCTGCGCACTGCCGGCCTCGGTGACGACGTGGCCGGCCCGCTGCAGGATGTTTCTGACGTTCTGTACATCGGTGGGCGAGTCATCCACGATCAAGATGCGCGCCATTTCTTTCTTCCTCCCGGAACACCGCGCGCTCAATGCGCGGCGAGTTTCAAATCTGCTTCAACTATACACCAGTAGTTTCGCCGGGAGCAGGGAAAATCTCGCGTCCGCGCCAGAAGCTGCGCGTCAGCCGGCCGCGGAATTCGCGGCCTTCGAACGCGCTGTTGCGGCCGGCGCTGCGCATGGCGGCGGCGTCGAATCGCCAGCGCGCCTCCGGATCGATCAGGATCAGATCGGCCTGCGCACCGACCGCGAGCGAGCCCGCATCGCGCCCGATGATCCGCGCCGGCGCGGCGGTCAAGCGCTCGGCCATCTGCAAGGGCGACAGAATTTTTTCCCTCACCAGCTGCAGGCACAGGGGCAGCAGCGTCTCGAGCGAGCTCATGCCGGGCTCGGTGAGCGGGAACGGATTGATCTTGGCGTCGGCTTCGTGCGGCTGGTGATCGGAGCAGATGGCGTCGATCACGCCGCGCTGCACCGCGTCCCGCAGCGCGTCGCGATCCTCGCCGGAGCGAAGCGGCGGCAGCACGTGGCACTGCGCGTTGAAGCCTTCGACGTCCTCGGCGGTGAGGAACAGCTGATGGGCCGCGACGTCGGCGGTGATCGGCAGCTTGCGCTTCTGCGCGGTCTCGACCAGATCGGCGCCGCGCGCGGTCGACAGGCGTCCGAAGTGAACGCGCGCGCCGGTGTCCTCGACGAGCGAGATCCAGAAGCGGATCGCGGAGACCTCGGCGGCAACCGGGATCGGGGGCAAGCCGAGCCGCGTCGCGACCGGACCTTCGTGCGCGCAGCCGTTGTTCGACAGCGCCGGATTCATCGGCGTCACGTGGACGGTGAGTCCGAGGCCCTGCGCGTATTCGAGCGCGCGACGCCCGACCAGCGAATCGCGCAAGCCGAACGCCGCGTTGCTGACGCCGACGCAGCCGGCCTGCTTCAGCGCGCTCATCTCCGCGAGCGCTTCGCCCGCGAGTCCCTGCGTGAGGGCGCCGAGCACCGCGAGCGACGCGCCGCCCGCTTCGGCGGCTTTTGCGTAGATGCGATCGACGACGGCAGGCGTGTCGACGACCGGTCGGGTATCCGGCGGAATGCAGATCGTGGTGATCCCGCTTGCGCGCGCGGCGGCGAGCTCGGATGCAATCGTCGCCTTGTGCGTCGCGCCGGGCTCGCGCAGCCGCGCGGCAAGATCGACGATGCCCGGCATCAGCCATTGACCTTTCGCATCGAGCTCGCGATCGAAGGCCGCCTTCGGCGCCTTCGAGCCAGCGTGCGCGATGACGCCGTCGCGGATACCGACGAATCCCGCGCCGTCGATCTTGTTCGCCGCATCGAGCAGGCGCGCGTTCTTGATGAGCAGGGAGCTGCCGGTCGCATCGGTCGCGCGGCGCACCTTCATCGCGACTTCTCCTTGCCGAGGATTGCCGTCATCACCGCCATGCGGCACGCGATGCCGTGCGTGACCTGCTGCAGGATCATCGAGCGCTCGCCGTAGGCGATCGCGCCCTCGATCTCGACGCCGCGATTGATCGGTCCGGGATGCATGACCAGCACGTCGGGCTTGAGCTTCTTCATGCGCGCACGGGTGAGCCCGAAATCGCGATGGAACTCGCCGAGGCTCGGCAGGAAGGCGCCCACCATGCGCTCCTTCTGCAGGCGCAGCAGGATGACGACGTCGACGCCGTCGAGACCTTCCTCGAGCGTGTGGAACACCTTCGCGCCCATCGCCTCGATGCCGGGTGGGATCAGCGTCGTCGGCGCGACGACGCGGACGTCCTTGCAGCCGAGGATGGAGAGCGCGTGCACGTCGGAGCGCGCGACGCGCGAGTGCAGGATGTCGCCGACGATCGCGACTGACAGTTTCGCGAACTCCTGCTTGTGCCGCCGGATGGTGAACATGTCGAGCAGCGCCTGGGTCGGATGCGCGTGACGGCCGTCGCCGGCGTTGAGGATCGCGACGCCCGGTCCGGCGTGCTGCGCGAAGAAATGCGCCGCGCCGCTCGCCTCATGGCGAACGACGAACATGTCGACCTGCATCGCCTCGAGCGTGGCGAGCGTGTCGAGCAGCGTCTCGCCCTTGGTCGTCGAGCTTGCGGCGACTTGGAGATTGAGCACGTCGGCGGACAAGCGCTTGGCGGCGAGCTCGAACGTCGTGCGCGTGCGCGTCGACGCCTCGAAGAACAGGTTGCAGACGGTGCGGCCGTGCAGCGTCGGGAATTTCCTGGTCTTGGCGCGCGCGTAGGTCTCGGCCTGGTCGAGCAGCGACACGATCATCTCGCGTGGCAGGCCTTCGATGGTGAGCAGATGCTTGAGCCGCCCCGCGGCGTCGAGCTGCAGCGAAGGCGTCGGTCGTGCCGGCGTCATGGATGAGGTCCCGCGAGCCATTGTTCGAGGATGAGGCGCGCCGCCTGTTGATCGCGATCGCCGCTGCGCACGCGCCGCGTCATGCGTCCGCTCGCGCGCGCGCTGCGCAATTCGTCCATCGCCGAGCGCGAGGAGAATCGCTCATCGGAGAGATGAACCGGAATTGCGTAGCGATCGCCGAGCGCTTTGGCGAACGCGCGCGCCTGCTGGCTGATCGCCTGCTCGTTGCCGTCGAGATCGAGCGGCAGGCCGACGATGCAGGCCGAAGGTTTCCAGGCTTTGATCTCGCGCTCGATCGCGGTCCAGTCTGGCGTCTGCGCGTTCGCGATCGTCGCGAGCGGCCGCGCGCTCTTGGTCAGGTCGTCGCCGACCGCGACGCCGATGCGCCGGGCCCCGTAATCAAAAGCGAGATAGATCGAGTGGCGGTTGTTCTGCGCAGAAGCCGTCACGCGTGACCGGCCTGGCCGGTGAGCTGGATCACGTCGACGCCGAGCAGCTTGGTCGCCGCTTGCCAGCGCTGCTCCGCCGGCATGGTGAACAGGATCGCGCGATCGGCGGGCGTGTTCAGCCACGAGTTGTGCAGGATCTCGCCCTCGAGCTGACCGGCTTGCCAGCCGGCGTAGCCGAGCGCGACGAAATATTCGCGCGGGCCGCGGCCCTGGCCGATCGCGGAGAGCACGTCGCGCGACGTCGTGATGTAGAGGTTGTCGGCGATCTGCAGGCTCGACTCCCACGTGTTCGGGCCGGTGTGCACGACGAAGCCGCGCTCCGGCTGCACCGGTCCGCCCCAATGCACGATGGGATTGCCGACCAGGTTGCCGTGCTGCAGCTCCATGTGGTCGAGCATGTCTTTCAGCGTGAGATCGGTGGGGCGATTGATGACGAGTCCGAGCGCGCCCTTGTCGTTGTGCTCGCAAAGCAGCGTGACGGTATGGCTGAAATTCTCGTCTTCCAGACCGGGCATCGCGACCAGGAACTGGTTTGCGTAGAAGGTGGCGCCTTCAGACTTCGGCGCCGACGGATCGTTTTGCGCCATGGTCCCTAGTATACCGGCTCGCGCAGGGCGCGGAAGCACGCCGGCGGACATTCGTTCAGGGAACGATGTGCAGCGCAACACCCGGCGCCAGCTTCAGCCGCGGCGCCAGCTTTTCGGTGGCGGTGACGCGTCCGTCTTCGTCGACCACGAGCACTTCGTCGAGGCCGAGCTTGCGCGCGAGCGCGCGCCACCGCTTCGCGCCCGCGACGTAGAGCGCGACGCCGCCGGCATCGGCGAGCGCGCCGTCATGATGCACGACGGTGACGGAGACGAGCCCATGCGCGGGACGCCCCGTGCGCGGATTCAGGATGTGTCCGTAGCGCTGGCCGCGACTGATGAATGAGCGCTGATCGTCGGCGTGCGTGTTCACCGCTTCGCCGCCGATCGAGAGCGTGGCGAGATAGTCGCGATCGGTGAGATCAGCGCGCGGATCGTGGATCGCGACGCGCCACGGTTTTTCACCAGGCGTGCCGCGTGCCGCAAGATTGCCGCCCGCGTCGACCATCGCGTCGGGGAATCCGCGATCGCGCAGCTCCTCGAGCGCCGCGTCGACGATGTAGCCCTTCGCGATGCCGCCGAAATCCCAGGTCACGCCGCGCGCAGGACCATAGTGAGCGCCACCGTCGTAATCGGGAGCGAGGCGCAGGTCGGCAAGCGCGCGATCGATCTCGCGATTGCCTGGTGGGGTTTCGCGGATGCGCGCGACGTCGTCGAAGCCCCACAGCCGCACCAGCGCCCCGATGCGCGGCTCGTAGCGCCCATCGCTCAGGCGATGGATCTCCCAAGCGCGCTGGAAGAGGGGTCGCATGAACTCCGGAATCTCCGCCGCGCGGCCGGCAGACAGCTCCTTATTGATGTGCGCGAGCTCGCCGTCGCCCCAGGCCCACCAGTCCTGCCCGAACTGATCGATGGTGCGGCGAACGTCCTCGATCGCTTCGTGCGCGCGCTTACGGTCGTCGTCGCCGACTCGCACCGAGACGGAGATCTGCGTACCCATCGCGAGGAATTCGCGATGCAGCAGTTGCGGGCGGGGTTCTTCGGTGGGCCACGGCGCGCAAGCGGCGATGAGCGCCGCGCCGACCAGCGCGCTATAGACGGCTCTCGATCGCATCGATCAGCTTCCCGCCGATGTCCTGCTTGTAAACCGCATCGATCTCGCGCGCGCAGGTCGGCGACGTCACGTTGATCTCGGTGAGCGAGTCGCCGATCACGTCGAGGCCGACGAAGAGCAATCCGCGCTTCTTCAGCTCCGGTCCGACCTGCGCGGCGATCCACTGGTCGCGCTTGGTCAACGGTCGCGGCTCGCCGCGTCCGCCGGCTGCGAGATTGCCGCGCGTCTCGCCCGCGAGCGGAACGCGCGCGAGGCAGTACGGGATCGCCTTGCCGTCGACGACGAGGATGCGCTTGTCGCCGTCCTTGATCGCGGGCAGATATTTCTGCGCGACGATCACGCGGGTGCCGTTGCGCGTGAGCTCTTCGATCACTGCGCCGAGATTCCGGCCGCTCGGATCGACATGGAAGATCCCCATGCCGCCCATGCCGTCGACCGGCTTGTAGATCACGTCCTTGTGCTCGGCGTGGAATGCGCGCAGGAGCTGCGCGTCGCGCGAGAACAGCGTCGGTGGCGTGCACTGCGGGAACCACGCAGTGAACATCTTCTCGTTGCAATCGCGCAGCGACGCCGGATCGTTCACGACGAGCGCGCCCTGAGTCTGCGCGCGCTCGAGGATGTAGGTCGCAGTGACGTACTCGAGATCGAACGGGGGATCCTTGCGCATCAGGATCGCGGGCACGTCGCCCAGCTTCACCTGCTCGGGCTCGCCGAGCTCGAACCAGTGCTTCTTGTCGTCGACCACCTCGAGCGACCGCGCGCGTCCCATCGCGACGCCGTCGGAAAGCCAGATGTCCTGCATCTCGAAATAGAGGATCGACCAGCCGCGCGCTTGCGCCGCGAGCAGGATGTGCAGCGTGGTGTCCTTGTACGGCTTGATGGACCCGATGGGGTCCATGACGACGCCGAGGACTTTCTTCGGCGCTTTCTTGCGCGGGCTCACTTCATCGCGACGCTGACGTTGGCCGCGGCGGTCTCGCGCGCGGCGGCGAGCAATGCGAGTCGCGCGACGACGCCGTAGGCGTAGAAGCGATTGGGCGCAGCGTCGGCGGCGCAGTTGAAGTCGGGGTGATTGCAGGAGTCCTCGAACGCGAGCATCTGGAACGTCGCGCCGGGTGCGTTCAAGCTTTCCTGATTGCTGCGGCTGCCGTGCACGCGATAGAAGCCGCCGACGACATAGTGATCGATCATGTAGACGACCGGCTCTGCCGTGGCCTGTGCGTCGCCCCAGTGCTCGAAGGTGTAGACGCCTTCCTGGATGATCGCGCCGGTGACGGCCTTGCCTTCCTTGGTCGCCGCCATCTTCTTGCGCGTGTCGCGATTGAGATTGCGGACCTCGTCGGCGTTGCGCACGGTCATCACACCCATGCCATACGTGCCGGCCTCGGCTTTCACGATGACGAACGGCTGCTCCTTCACGCCGTACTGCTTGTACTTCTCCGTGATGTCGTCGAGCAGCAGCTGCACGTTGGCGACGAGACACTCCTCGCCCTCGCGCGTCATGAAATTGATCTCGCCGCAGTTGCGGAACAATGGATTGACCAACCATGAATCCATCTCGACGATCGCTGCGAATTCGTCGGCGACTTCCTGGTAGACCGAGAAGTGCTGCGACTTGATGCGATCGCTCCAGCCGACGCCGAGCGGCGGGATCACCGGCTGCTCGAGGTCCTCGAGGATCGCCGGGCGGCCGCCGGAAAGATCGTTGTTGAGGATCACGGCGCACGGCTTGAAATCGCCGACGAAGACGCGATCACCCTCGCGCTGGATCGGCTCGAGCAAGAGCTCGCGGCCGGAGTCGAGCGAAAGTTTCTGCGGCTCGCCGAGACCCGGGATCAGCGAGCCGATGCGCACGTTGTAGCCGGACTTCTGGATCAGCGACTGCAGCGTCGCGACGTTCTCGAGGTAGAACTTGTTGCGCGTGTGGTTCTCGGGGACCAGGAGCACGTTCGACGCGGTCGGACAGCTGCGCTCCATCGCGGCCTGGATCGCCTGCACGCACAGCGACTCGAACTGCGGATTGAGGTTGTTGAACCCGGCCGGGAACAGGTTGGTGTCGACCGGCGCCAGCTTGAAGCCGGCATTGCGCAGGTCGACGGAGCAGTAGAAGGGCGGCGCGGTCTTGCGCCACTGGCTGCGGAACCACGATTCGATCTCGGCGGCATGGCTGCGGAACAACGCCTCGATCTGCAGCGGCACGGCGCTGGGCGCAACGGTCAGGCGGGGAACGGCGCTGTGCATGGGCAAGCTCATGTGCCGAAAGCGCAAGGATGGTAGCAGAGCGCTTCTTTTCAATAGGCAGCCGCGGGTTATTGTGCTAAAAAGCCTAAAGATGAGGGCCGAGGCAACCGGCTCGTATTTCGATGCGTACTAGAGAGCGGCCGGGTCGGGGGAGCAGGGGGAGTTTCTGTGACGAAATCTGATGCATTCGGGGCGACCGTGATGGTCGTCGATGACAGCCAGACCATCCGACGGTCGGCCGAGACGCTGCTGTCCCGCGAGGGCTACTCGGTGATCACCGCCGAGGATGGCTATGAAGCGCTCTCCAAGATCGCCGACCACCATCCCGAGATCATCTTCGTCGACATCATGATGCCGCGGCTGGACGGCTATCAGGTGTGCGCGCTGATCAAAGCCAATCCGAAGTTCTCGAAGACGCCGGTGATCATGCTGTCGTCGCGCGACGGCCTGTTCGATCGGGCGCGCGGCCGCATCGTCGGCTCCGACCAGTACCTCACCAAGCCTTTCACCAAGGACGAGCTCGTCAACGCCGTCCAGGCCCACGTCAAGAAGACCGCGGTCTGAAAGGATTCGATAGCGCGCCATGAGCGCCGATCTGCGAGCCCTGCGTGACCAACCGTTCGAGCTTCTCGAAAAACTCGAGGAGCGTCTGCGCGCTGCGCGCATCGACTACGCCGCCGGCCAGCAGGAGTTCTGGGTTGGCCTCGGCTTCCGCATGGGCGACGAGTGGCTGGTCGCGCCCAAGGAAGACGTGCGCGAAGTGATCGTGCCGCCTCCGCTGACGCGCGTGCCGCGCACCCGGCCGTGGTTCTCCGGGCTCGCGAACGTCCGCGGCAATCTGCTGCCGGTGGTCGATCTGCAGCAGCTGATCGGCGTCGGCACGCACACCGCCGGCGATCGCGGCCGCGTGCTGGTGCTGAATTCCGATGACGTGCCGGTTGGCTTCATCGTCGATGAAGTCGCCGGCTACCGACAGTTCGTGCCGCCGGACCAGAAGCATGAGCACGCGCACAACGCCGGCCCGATCGAGCCGTTCCTGCTCGGCGCGTTCGAGCGCGATGGCCGCGTCTGGCGCGCGTTCAGTCTCCACAAGGTCGCGCAGAGCGACGCCTTTAAATTGGCCGGGTACTGATGACGACGCTTCGCACCAGCCCAGCGGTCGGCCTGCAGTGGGTCAAGGCAGAGATCGAAGCGAGCCTGTCGCGGGCGCGCGGGCTCATCGAGCAGCACCTCGAGAACACCGACAACACGCAGCTGCTGCAGCAGGCGATCATCGAGCTGCATCTGGTCAACGGCTCGGCCGGCGTCGTGCAGTGCTACGGCATCGTCGCGCTGACCGACGAGATGATCCAGGGCTTGCAGGCGCTCGTGCAGGGCCGCGTCAAGGAGCGCGACGCCGCGTTCACCGCGATCCTCGGCGCTACGGTGCAGCTCGCCGACTACGTCGACATGCTCGCGATCGGTCGCGACGATTGCGCACTGGCGCTGCTGCCTCTCATCAATGAATTGCGCATCGCGCAGAGCAAGGGCGTGCGCGCCGACGCCGATCTGGTTGCCGCCGAGATGCTGTTCCTCGGCATCCGGCCCGAGCCCCAGAATCTGCACATCGCCGATGGCACGGTGCTGTCGTCCGCGCGCCGGCTGCTGCCGATCTTCCAGACGAGCCTGCTGCAGTGGCTCAAGGGCAACGATCCGCAAGCGCTGCTGCGCGTGGGCAAGATCTCCGCGCAGATCGCGGCGGAATCCTCCGGTGCGCACAGCCATGAGCTGTGGCGCGCCGTTGCGGCATGCGCCGAGGCGCTGCTCATGCGCGCGCTCGAAGACTCGCAGGACCTGCGACGCCTGTTCGGCCGCGCGCTGCAGCAGCTGAAGCTGCTCGCCGAAGCCGGCGAGGACGCAGCCGCGGAGCAGGGCGGCGATCTCGTCTATCACTTCGTCTTCTACGTCGCGCGGTCGCGGGCGCACAGCGCGCGCGCCGAGGCGATCCGCCAGGACTATCAGGTCGCGCGGCACGTGCCGGCGATCGAGACCGTCGAGGAATTCCGCCGGCGCATCCGCGGCCCGAACACCGTCCTGCTCAACAAGCTCGCGCGCGAGATCCGTCAGGACATCGTCGATGTGAAGGATCGCATCGACCTGCTGGTGCGCACCGGCCAGCGCGAGCCCGCGGAGTTCGACGCGATCGCCACCGGCCTTTCGCGCATCGGCAACACGCTGTCGATCCTCGGGCTCTCCAACGAGCAGCACGTCGTCGTCAATCAGGTGCAGCGATTGAAAGCGCTGCGCACCGAGCCGGCTTCCGAAGGCGCGTGGATGGACATGGCGGTGTCGCTGCTCAAGGTCGAGCAGGGCCTCGACTCCGCGCTGTTCCGCCAGCTGCGCAACCTGCCCGATGGCGCCAAGCGCGATCTGGAGGAGCCGGAAGTCTCCAGTGACCTGCGCGAGAGCATGCAGGCCCTGGTGCGCGAGGATCTCATCGAGCTCGCGCGGCTCAAGACCGCCGTCGATGGGTATCTGCGCACCGGCAATCCCGCTGCGCTGCCGGACGCGTCGCGCGCGCTCGGACACATCTCTTCTTCGCTGCGCGTGCTCGAGAGCTCGCGCGCCGCCGAGCTGACCGGTCAGCTGCTCGACGCGATGTCGGGCCCGGCGTTCGCTGATCTCTGCCAGAACCCCGATTGGGCCGGACGCTTCGCGGAAGCCATCTCGTACGTCGAGGTCTACCTCGAAGCGGTGCGCGATCAGCGCGGCGACGCGACCGCGGTGCTCGACGATCTCGCGGAGCGCATCGAAGGACTGCGCCGCATCGCCGCGCCGGCGCCGCAGGTCGAAGCCCCGCCCGCGCCGGTCGTCATCAACGCGCAGGGCGAAGAGATCGAGGCGCCGGCCGTCGACGCGGAGATCCGCGACATCTTCCTCGAGGAGGCCGCCGAAGTCCGCAGCCTGCTCGACGCCAAGCTGCCGACGTTCCGGCGCGAGCCCGGCGAGCGCGAGACGCTCACCGAGATCCGCCGCGCGTTCCACACATTGAAGGGCAGCGGCCGCATGGTCGGCGCGTCCCAGATCGGCGACTTCGCGTGGGCGATCGAGAACATGCTCAATCGCTGCCTCGACGGCTCGATCCCCGTTGGGCAGCCGGTCGTCGATGCGGTGGCCGAAGCGGTCGGCAAGCTCGGGCCGCTGCTCGATGCCTTCAAGGCGAACAAGACCGCGCCCGGGATCAACACGCTGGTCGAGAAGGTCCAGCGTCTCGCCGCCGGCAAGCTGCTCGACGTCGAGGCCGAGCACGAGCTGCTCGTGGTCTTCCGCGAGGACGCCGGCGAGCGTCTGGAGGAGATCCGCGGCTGGCTCGGTCGCCAGGACAAGGGTGCTTCGGAATTCGAAGTGGACGAAACGGTGCGCCGTGCGTTCCACACGCTGCGCGGCAGTGCCGCGATCGTCAACCTCACGGCGGTGTCACAGCTCGCCGGCAACATCGAGGCGTACCTCGATTCGGTGCGCGGCGGCGGCTTGCGCATCAGCAGCGCGGGCTTCGAGCTGATCGGCGAGGCCGCCGACGCGATCGAAGGCTGGGTCGCCAATCCCGAGAGCGCCGCCAGCGCTGACGTCGCCGGCTGGCAGGCGCGCATCCAGCAGGTGCAGTCGCAGGTTCCCGAAGAGGCGCAGCAGGAAGCCGCGCAGCGCGGGCTCGCCGAAGTGTTCGCGAGCGAGACGCTCGATCTGCTGCAGAGCATCGAGTCGACCACGCGCGACTGGGCGCGCGCGCCGGAGAATCGCACGTCGCCGCGCACGATCAAGGGTCTTTACCAGACGCTGTACGGCGCCGCGCTGATGGCCGAGTGCAACGCCATCGCCAACGTGGCGCGCGCGTTCGAGCAGCTGTTCGCCGACAAGGTCGGCGCGGCGCGGCCGCCCGACCCCAAGTTCTTCGAGCGTCTCGCCGGCCTGCAGGAGCGGATGTATCAGCAGCTCGATGCGTTCCGCGAAGGCTCGCTCGCCGACGACGGCGAAGCGATCGCCGCCGACATCGAGGCGCTGCGCGTGGGCGCTCCCGCCGCGCCGGTCGCGGAGGCGGCAGCGCCGCCGCCGGAGCCGGTCTTCGACGTGCTCCCGGAGCCGGTCGAGCCGGCGCGCGAGATCAAGCCGCCGGAGCCCGCGTTCGGCGACCTCGACCTGCGCGAGATGTTCGTCGCCGAGGCCGAAGAGATCCTGCAGTCGATGGATCGCGAGTCCGACGTCTGGGAGCGCGCGCCGTCCGATCGCGGCTCGCTGGTCGAGCTCAAGCGCGCTGCGCACACGCTCAAAGGCAGCTCGCGCATGGCGGGCATCAGCGGCGTCGACGAAGTCAGCGGCGAGCTCGAGAAGATGCTCGAGCAGGTCGAGCGCGGCACGCTCAAGGTCGACGTGCGCATGTTCGCGCGCCTGCACAACGCGATCGACGGGCTCTATCGCATGCTCGACGACATCCGTCGCGGCGCGATGCCCGATGCGCGTGCGCTGCTCGGCGAGCTCGAAGGCGAAGCGCCGGTGGTGGAGGAAGCGGCGCCGGTCGTCGAGGAAGTCCGCGTCGAGGAGATCGCGCCGCCGATCGAAGTCGTCGCCGAAGTCGCGCCGCCCGCGATGGAGATTCCGCCGGCGGCCGAAGCGCCCGCGCCGGTCGAGCCGCCTGTCGTCGAGCCCGAAGTCATCGAGCCAGCAGTTGTCGAGCCGGCGGTGCTCGAAGTGCCGGCCGAGCCAGCGCGCGAAGAGCGCGAGGAAGAAGTCCACGCGTTCGATCCGGAGATGGCGGAAATCTTCTCCGGAGAGGCGGCCGAGCTGCTCGAGCAGATCGAGAGCGGGCTGGGCGCCTGGCAGTCCGAGCCCGGCAACCACGAGCCGATGCGCGATCTGCAGCGCGCGCTGCACACGCTCAAGGGCGGCGCTCGCATGGGCGGCCTGACGGCGATGGGCACTGCCGCGCACGAGATGGAGACGTTCATCCACGCGGTCGAGTCGGGCGCGCAAGTCGCCGATGCGCAGGCGTTCGCGCGACTGCACGCCGAGCTCGAAACGCTGCATCGCATGCACGACGCGCTGCGTCGTGGCGAAGGCGCGCGGCTCGCGCAGGCCACCCCTGCTGAATTTGCGGCGCCGGCCGTCGTGCCGACGCCAGAGCCGGTCGCACCGCCTCCGCCGCCGAGCGAGCCGCTCGAAGCGCCTGCATACGCGACCGAGGAAGAAGACGAAGGCGAGATCCACGCGTTCGATCCGGAGATGGCCGAGATCTTCGCCGGCGAGGCTGCCGAGCTGCTCGAGCAGATCGACGGCAGCCTCGGCGCCTGGCAGGCCGATCCGAACAATGCCGAGGCGGTGCGCGATCTGCAGCGCGCGCTGCACACGCTCAAGGGTGGCGCTCGCATGGGCGGCCTCACCGCGATGGGCACCGCCGCGCATGAGATGGAGACTTTCGTCAACGCGATCGAGTCGGGCCACGATCCCGCCGATCAGCAGACCTTCATGCGCCTGCACCTGGAGCTCGAGATGCTGCAGCGCATGCACGATGCGCTGCGCCGCGGTGAAGGCGAGCGGCTCGCGCAGGCAGCGACTGCGGAATTTGCGGCACCGGCGGCTCCGACTCCGCCGCCAGCACCAGTCGCCAAGCCGGCCGCGCCAGTAGCGCCTGTTGCCGCCGCGCCGGCCGAGCCAGTCCATCGCGTCGCTGCCGGCGCGTGGGATCCGCGACTGTTCTGGAAGCCCGAAGACCTGCGCGCCGGTCTCGGCGTGCTGCGTCGCGAGACCGCGCGCGTGCCGGTCGAGAACCTGGAGGCGATGCTCAACCAGGCGGGCGAGATCTCGATCTACCGCTCGCGCCTGGAGCAGCAGACCACCGCGGTCATCCGCTCGCTGTCGGAAATGGATCAGACCATCGCGCGCGTGCGCGATCAGCTGCGTGCGATGAACATCGAAACCGAAGCGCAGATTGCGGCGCGCGGTCTCGGCGGCGCCGGCGCGACGACGCCGGACCGCTACGGCGGACAGTTCGATCCGCTGGAAATGGATCGCTACTCGCGCATGCAGGAGCTGTCGCGCGCCATCGCGGAATCGGTCGGCGACTTGCACTCCCTGCACGAGACGATGACCGACCTCACGTCGGAATCGGAAACGCTGCTACTGCAGCAGGCGCGCATCAACACCGAAGTGCAGCAAGGCCTGATGAGCACCTTGATGGTGCCGTTCTCGCGCCAGGTGCAGCGCTTCCAGCGCCTGGTGCGCCAGGTCGCGGAGGAATCCGGCAAGAAAGCCGACGTGCAGTTCTCCGGCGTGGAAGCCGAGCTCGATCGCAACGTGCTCGAGCGCATGACCGGCCCGCTGGAGCATCTGCTGCGCAATGCGGTCGTGCACGGCATCGAATCGCCGCAGGTCCGTCGCGAGCGCGGCAAGAAAGAGACCGGCGAGATCCGCGTGACGCTGACGCGCGAAGGCACGCGCCTCCTGATGGAGCTCGCCGACGATGGCGGCGGGCTGGACTTCGATCGCATCAAGCGCGTCGCGATCGAGCGCGGGCTGCTGACGCCGGACGTCGAGCCGGCCGAGGACGAGCTCGCGCAGTTCATCTTCCGCCCGGGCTTCTCGACGGCGAAGGAGCTGACGCAGGTGGCCGGCCGCGGCGTCGGCATGGACGTCGTCGCCTCCGAAGTGAAGCAGCTGGGCGGCACGCTGGACCTGCGCTCGGAGCCCGGCAAGGGCATGAAGATGATGATCCGCCTGCCGCTGACGCTCGCGATCTCGCAAGCGCTGCTGGTGAGCGTGGGTCTGGAGATGTACGCAATTCCGCTCGCCAGCATCGAGGGCATCGCGCGCATCCCGGAAGTGCGCCTGAAGGATCACTACGCCGAAGACGGCTCGCCGTTCGTCTACGGCAATCAGAACTATCGCGTGCGCTATCTCGGCGACTATCTCGGATTGCCGCGTCACGAGGTGTCCGAGCGCACGGTGCCCGCGATCCTCGTGCGCGTCGCCGAAGGCCTCGGTGGCCAGGAGCGCCGCGTGGCCGTGGTCGTCGACGTGCTGCACGGCAATCGCGAAGTCGTGTCGAAGGGCGCCGGCCCGCAGGTCAGCACGGTCAGCGGATTGTCGGGCGCAACCATCCTCCCCGACGGCCGCGTCGTGCTCATCCTCGACGTGCCCGCGCTCGTGCAGGAGCGCGCAGTGGCGCGTCGCGCCGCAGCGGCCGCGCCCGTCGCGCAAGTGCAGGATCTGGTGCTGGTCGTCGACGACTCGATCACCATCCGTCGCGTCACCGAGCGCCTGCTCACCAAGCACGGGTTCCGCGTCGCCACCGCGAAGGACGGCATGGACGCGATGGCGTGGCTGCAGACGTCCGAGCCGCCCTCGGCGATCCTGCTCGACATCGAGATGCCGCGCGCCGACGGCTTCGAGGTGGCGACATTCGTGCGCAACACCGATCGCACGCGCGAGGTGCCGATCATCATGATCACCTCGCGCTCGGGCGAGAAGCATCGCGATCGCGCGCGCAGCCTCGGCGTCGATCGTTACGTCATCAAGCCTTATCAAGAGGATCAGCTGATGGCGGAGCTGCAGTCCGTCATCCGGCCGCACTGACGACATGGCAACCCGCGACGAACTTTATGCAGTGATGATCTCGCTCGCGAGCGACACGCTGCTGCTTCCGAATGCCGCGGTGGCGGAAGTCGTCGCGGCGGACGCGATGATCCGCAACGATCCGGGGCAGGGTCCCGAATGGCTGCTCGGCTACTACAACTGGAACGCGCGCCGTGTGCCGGCGTTGTCGCTCGAGGCGATGAACGGCCAGCCGCGTCCACCGACGAGCCGGCGCGAACGCCTCATCGTGGTCAATTCGCTGGGTACCAAGCTCACCGGCGGCGTCATCGCCTTTCTCGCGCAGAGCTATCCGCACCTGATCACGCTCAACCGCGCTGCGATCCGCTCGCTGCCGCTGCATCCCGGCGATCGCTCGGAGCTGGTGCTGACGCGCGTGAAGATCGCCAACTCCGAGGCGCTGATTCCGGACTTCGAGACCATCGAGTCCGAGCTGGTCGCGGCAGGCGCCAGCTGAGGCGGTGCGCGGCATCCGCCGCGCGTGGGTAAATCATCGCGACCGTCTGGTAAATCCTCGCGCCGGACCCAGAATCTCCCTCGGAAGATTCTGGAATCGTCGCTGTGAACCCCATCACAAATCCTTCGTGCCCTCGGTTGCCGGGCGCCCTCTCCGCGCGCATAGTCGTCGCCGTTCGCCGACGGTTGGAGGTGAGCTCATGAGCACGTTGCGGGGTCTCGCGCTGCTTCTGGTTTCCGGCGCCGCTTCGGCGGACCAGCTGGCCTTCATCGATCCGGTGAGCGGCGAGTTCCGCGCGCCGACGGCCCAGGACTGGGCGCAGCTCCCGCGAACCGCTGGCGCAAAATCGATCGTGGAATCGCAGGTGTTGCCGGACGGCACCGTCCTGCTGCCCGCGCACGCGGTGATGCACGAGATGACCGCCACGATCCTGCCCGACGGCAGCCTGCAGACCGACTGCGACGACCATCCCGCGGACCGCGCGGAGTAGGAGCCCCATGCGTCGCACCATCTTGCTTGCGCGCGCTTGCGCGCTCCTCGCGCTCGCCGGCATCGCCAACCCGGCCGGCGCCTTCAGCTTCACGGTGAACTACACCGACGCCGCCGGCAGCGGCTTCAAGGACACGACGCCGGTGGCACCGGTGGGCGGCAACACCGGCACGACACTGGGCGATCAGCGCAAGCAGGCGTTCGAGTTCGCGCTCAATGAGTGGGCGCAGCGCTTGAAGAGCAACGTGACCGTTACGGTCAACGCGGACTGGGCGGTGCAGACCTGCAGCGCGTCGAGCGGCGTGCTCGGCAAGGCGGGTCCGCAGCTCGTCGCCGATTATCCCGGGGCTCCGCAGGCGCACACGTTCTTCGCGCTCGCGCTCGCGGAAGCGCTGAAGGGCAGCTCGATCACCAGCGTCGAAGACATCGACGCGACGTTCAACCTGCAGATCGACAGCAAGCCGCCCGGCGGCTGCCTCGGCAGCAAGAAGTTCTACTACGGCCTCGACGAGAACACCGGCGGCAACGTCAGCTTCATCAACGTCGCGGTGCACGAGCTCGGCCATGGGCTCGGCTTCGTGTCGCTGATCGACGCGGACACCGGCGGCTCGGAAGACACCGGCAGCGGTTACTTCTCGATCATGGACTACAAGCTGTTCGACGAGAACACCGCCAAGTTCATGGTGACCACGAGCGGCGGCAGCACGCAGGACACGCAGCTGCAGCGGCAATCCGCCGCCGTCAGCAACGGCGCGCTGGTGTTCAACGCCGCCAACACCAACGCGGGCAGCTCGTTCCTCTCCGCCGGCCGCACGGCGTCCGGGCATGTGCGGATGTTCGCGCCGAATCCGGTGCAGCAGGGCTCTTCGATCGCCCACTGGGACAGCATCGCCTCGCCGAACCTGGTGATGGAGCCGGTGTACTCGGCGATCGATGCTTCGCTGCACGTCGACCTGACCACCTGCGCGTTCGAGGACATCGGCTGGCAGCTCTGCGGCACCTGGCAGTGTCCCGACATCAGCGGCAACGGCGGCTCGTGCGCCGGCAACACGGCGCCGACGCTCACGCAGATCGCGAATCAGGCGATCAACGAAGACACGGCCACCGGCGCCCTCGCGTTCACGGTCGGCGATGCCGAATCGAGCGCGAGCAGCCTGACGGTGTCGGGGTCTTCGTCGAACACGTCGCTGGTGCCGAATCCCAACATCGTGTTCGGCGGCAGTGGCGCGAATCGCACGGTTACCGTCACGCCGGCGGCGGACCGCAGCGGCAGCGCGACCATCACCTACACAGTCAACGACGGCAGCACTACCACGAGCAAAACCTTCACGCTCACCGTCAATCCCGTGAATGATGCGCCGACACTGAACGCGCTCTCCAGCCTGACGATCGCGCAGGATGCGCCGCAGCAGACGGTGCAGCTCGCCGGCATCGGTGCAGGTCCGTTCGAGACGCAAGCGCTGACCGTCACAGCGACCTCGAGCAATACCGCGCTGATCCCCAATCCGACGGTGACCTACGCCTCGCCGAGCGCGACCGGCGCGATCAAGTTCACGCCCGTCGCACGGCAGAGCGGCGCGAGCACGATCACGGTCACCGTGAAGGATGACGGCGGCACCGCCAACGGCGGCGTCGACACGGTCGCGCGACAGTTCACGGTCACCGTCACCGCGGCGAGCAATCACAATCCGGTCGCGGTGAATGACGCAGCATCGGTGAGCCAGGACAGCGCCGAGACGATCATCAACGTGCGCGCCAACGACACCGACGCGGACGGCGACACGCTGACGGTCACCAATGTCGGCGCCCCCAATCATGGCGGCAGCGTCGCGATCCGCAACGCCGGCGCGAACGTCGGCTACACGCCCGCGAATGGCTTCAGCGGCACGGAGACGTTCTCGTACACGATTTCCGACGGGCATGGCGGCACTGCGGACGGCACCGTGACCGTGACCGTGAACGCCGTCGGCGGCAATCACGATCCGGTCGCGCACAGCGACGGCAAGACGGTCGACGAGAACAGCAGCGAGACGCTGATCGACGTGCTGGCCAACGACACCGACGCGGATGGCGACACGCTCACGATCACGGGCCTCGGCGCGACCGATCACGGCGGCACGGTTGCGATCCGCAGCAGCAACACGCGCGTCGGCTACACGCCGGCAAACGGCTTCAGCGGCACCGAGACGTTCACCTACACGATCGCCGACGGCCATGGCGGCAGCGCGAGCGCGACGGTGACCGTCACCGTCAATCCGGTTGCGGTGAACCACGATCCCGTCGCGACGAACGATGCAGCGACGGTGAATCAGGACAGCGGCGAGACCTTCATCAACGTGCTCGGCAACGACAGCGACGCCGATGCAGACGCGCTGACGGTCAGCGCGCTCGGCACGCCAAATCACGGCGGCACCGTCGCGATCCGCAACAACGGCGGTGGCGTCGGTTACACGCCCGCGAACGGCTTCAGCGGCTCCGAGACGTTCACCTACACCGTGTCCGACGGTCATGGCGGCACCGCGAACGCGACGGTGACCGTCACCGTCAATGCGGTGTCTTCGGGTGGTGATGGCGGTGGCGGCGGTGGTGGCGGCGGCAGCTTGGGCGGCGCCACGCTGCTCGGCCTCGTCGCGATTGGCGCGCTGCGCCGGCGTCGCCGCTAGCGCGTCAGGTCCGCCCACACAGCCGTTTCGAGATAGTCATTCTCCAGCGGGTCTCCGCTGCCGGGGGCGAGCTGCGCGCCGGTCGCGCGCAAGTCCGCACGTAAAGCATCCGCGGTGACCCACGGCGCGAGCGCAAGGAATTCCGGCTTGTCGCCGACAAAGACCTGGTACCAGTCGACGTCGACGCCGGGCTCGAACTCGAGATTGCCGATGTAGTGCTGCGGCGATTCGGCGGCGCCGCGCATCGTGATGGCGCTCTGACCGTCGAAGGGCAGGTCGAGCAGGTTGCCGACCATCATCGGCGTGACGTTGTAGCGGAATTTCACCGACGGCTCGGCGACGGTGCGCCAGGTCGATGCCATCCACTCCAGCGGCTGCCAGCCGCCGGCCTGATCGATCGCCCAGCGCCCGGGATTGGCTTCGTCCTGCACGACGACGTCGACGCCGAGCGCGTCCATGCACGGCATGTAGCTCACGTGCATGTCGGCGCAGGGCTGCAGATCGGCCGGGCGCTCGCCGAAGTCGTAACCCCAGACGAATGCGGGCAGCGACGTCGCGAAGCCGAGATGAAAGCCTTCGACCGAGTAACCGGCCGCGTTGGCGATCGCCGCGTCGCCGGTCGCGGGACCTTCGTCGAGCGCGATGAGCGTCTGCTCGATGTCGGTGAGCGGCACCTTTTCGTTCTTGAACAGCAGATTCTTCATGCCGGCGGGTGCATCGGGATGCACGTCGACCGGCCCCCAGAGGAAGGCGGTGTTGGCGACGTGCTGCGACGTCGCGACGTAGGCTTCGGTCGCGCCGGCTTCAGGATCGGCGAACAGCAGCATCTCGGCCGGATCGGTCGACGCGCGATACGCCGGCATGTTGTTGGCGGCGACGACGTAGATGCCGTAATCGCGCGCGATGTCGGAGAACGTCTGCGAGAACGCGCGCACGAAGGTGTCGGTTGCGCCGACGAAGACCTGCTTGCGCGGATCGATCGGCCCGAACATCGCCTGATACGCCGCGATCTGCGGCGCGTACATCGCGTTCATCTCGACGAGCGCTGCGCCGGTGCCCACCGGCTCCGCGTCACCGATCGGCGCGCGCAGCGGTGTCGCGACCTGCTCGCGCACGAGCGCGCCGCGGGTGCCGGTCGCGAGCGTCATCAAGCCGATGTCCTCGTTGAGCACGACGAGCATCGGCAAGCCCGGTTGCATCAGCGGCACGACGTGATCTTCCACGAGGCAACGCATCTTGGTGCGGAAGCTCTCGTAGCTCTCGACGTTGCGAACGTCCTGCTTGTACTGGATGCCGACGAGTCGAAGCTTCGCGTCGGCTTGCGCGTGACCGATCGCGGGCAACCAGCGCGAGGGGCGCAGCGATTCGCAGATCTCCGGCGACGGTCGATCGTTCATTGCCGGCATCGGGCTCGCGCTGGACGAAGCAGGGCAGGCGCTCGTCGCGGGCACGCCATCGGGCGTCAGCTTGTCGGGAATCGGCCGATGCAGATTGTCGAGGAGGCAACCCGGGAAGTTGGTGATGACGCCGTCGACGCCGAGCCCGATGACCTTCAGCTGATCGTTCACGTCGTCCGGCGTGTACGGGATCACTGCCTTGCCGGCGGCATGTGCGGCGGTGACGAGCTGCGAAACGAAATCCGGCGCGTCGAAGTTCGGCGCCGAGATGTCGTGTCCGCGCGCGATCACGTAGGCGAGATTCTGCGCGGCCGTTTGCCCGGTGCCGCTCGACGTGAGGAACTGCGTCTTCAACGCCGGGTTCAGGCGCTTCACCGCGTCGAGCGAGAGCGGCCAGAACGACTGGATCACCACCTGATCCTGCAGGCCGAATTCCGCGAGCAACGGCAGCAGCACGTTGGCGGTGCGATCGCCGACCGGATCGAAATTCGTCTCGCCGGGGATGTTCTTGATCTCGATCGACAGCCGCGGCGGATTGCAGTCGAGCGTCTGGTACCAGGTGAGGAGCTCGCGCAGCGTGGGCACGGTGACGCCAGTGCCGCGCAACGGATGCTCGACGTCCATCGACGGCGCCGTCACGCCTTGTCCCGGCGCGAACCAGTACGCGGCGTCGCAGGCTTTCACCTCGTCGAGCGTGTGCGCGTTCGCCGCGCCGGAGCAGTTCGTCGTGCGATCGAGCGTGTCGTCGTGCAGGACGATCAGCTCGCCGTCGCTGGTGAGCTGCGTGTCCATCTCGAGCTCGTCGACGCCCAGGCGCACCGCATTCCGGAAGGCGACGAGCGTGTTCTCCGGCGCGTAGCCGGCGCCGCCGCGATGCGCGGAAACGATCGGGCCGACGCGCGCGGGCGACGCGCAGCTCTGCGGATCGCTCGCGCCCGGCGCCGGGGCCGGCCCGCTATTGCCGCAAGCCGCGACGAAGAGCGCGGTCGCGGCTGGAGCGAATCGCTTCAAAGCAGCTCGGCGATGTCCTTGTCGATCTTCTCGGGCGTGTCGACCGAGCCGTAGCGCTTCACCACCTTGCCCGACTTGTCGACGAGGAACTTGGTGAAGTTCCACTTGATGCCTTCGCTGCCGAGCATGCCCGGCGCTTCGCTCTTCAGGAATTTGTAGAGCGGATGCGCGTTGGCGCCGTTGACGTCGATCTTCGCGTAGAGCGGGAAGGAGACGTCGTAATTGAGCGAGCAGAAATTCTTGATCTCGTTCTCGTCGCCCGGCTCCTGATGGCCGAACTGATCGCAAGGGAAGCCAAGGATGACGAGGCCCTTGTCCTTGTATTTGCGGTAGAGCGCCTCGAGCCCCTTGTACTGCGGGGTGAAGCCGCACTTGCTCGCGACGTTCACGACCAGCATCACCTTGCCCTTGTAGGCGTCGAGCTTCTGCTCGCCGCCGTCGATGGTCTTCGCCGCGAATTCGTAGACGCCCATTGGCTCCCCC
Organism: Nevskiaceae bacterium; assembly: GCA_035650495.1. Taxonomy (GTDB): domain Bacteria; phylum Pseudomonadota; class Gammaproteobacteria; order Nevskiales; family Nevskiaceae; genus DASRHK01. Next base: position 32,633 of record DASRHK010000073.1, read on the forward strand.
TGAAGGTTGATCGAAGCGATAGGGTACTCAAATCCCCGATTTCGCGATCAGCCCTTCGAGATGGCCGATGTGCTTCTTGAGCGCCTTGCGTCCGTTGGCGGTGAGGCGATACCAGGTCACCGGCTTTCGTTCCTGGAACTCGCGTCGCAGCGACACGTAGCCCTCGTCCTCGAGCTTGCGCAGCTGCGCGCCGAGATTGCCGTCGGTCTGCTGCAGCAGCTCCTTGAAGCGAGAGAAGGAGATCTCGTCGGTCTTGGCGAGCAGCACGCATGCCGCAAGGCGCACGCGATGCTCGAGGACCGGATCGGCAGCGTCGAGGAGACCGGGAGTGCCGTTGTCCGGAGCCATGGGTCCTCAGCGGATTCCGAGCACGCTGGCGATCCGAACGCATCCGTTCGCATCGATCGTGACTCTCGCATCGCGGCCGTTGGGCAGCTGCACCGGCGACAGATCGACGAGGCCGTTCGCGGCGATCGTCGCTTTGTGATCCAGCTTCAAGGCGCGCGCATAGGACAGCGGAACGCCGTCGACCGCCAGATCCTCGACGTGCAGATCGCAGCGCGCCTGCGGCAGGGCGGACTGGAATTTCGCATGCGCGGGAGCGGTGGCGAGCATCAACGAAAGCGAGAGGAGCGCTACGGGACGACGGGTCATGACGCGATCTCCGGTTTTGCATTGCGCGTGAACAGCCAGCCGGTGAGCATGGCCAGGGAAAATGCGATCCCGGCAGACGTCCAGATCGCGCCGCTGGGAACGTAGAAAAGGGCAGCACAGCCGACGAACATGAGCAGTCCGGCCGGCAGGTACTCCTTCATGTAGTACGCGCCCATCGTGGTGCAGACGATGCCTTGCAAGAGGAGGAACAACTGCGCAATGCCGCGCAAGGACAGTTGCGCGTCGACGATGATGCCGCCGAGCATGGCGCAGCCGATGCCGACGCCAATCCCACCGATCCACGCGCGGCGACGCTGGGCGCGACGCGCCGCATCGAGCTCACCGCCGAGGCGCACGTGACGACGGTCGAGCCACCACGTCGCCAATCCGCCGATGATGCCGGCGGCGGTGCAGTAAGGCGGAAGCCATTCGGGTGCGAAGTCACCGAAGCAGAAGCCCGGCAGGATGAGGATCGCCCACAACAGGAAGATTGATGGTGCCGCTCGCGGCTCGCTGCGCCGCACGGTGCTGGCGACGTAACCGAGATCGTCCTGCAGCTCTTTCATGCTCGCCATGTCCGTTCTCCTCAAGCAGCCATGCGGTTGCGGAGCGCGCCGGTCAGCAGCGCGGCCGACACGATCAAGCCGGTCGTCGTCCAGATGTACGAGAGGGGCAGAAGCGTCAGTGCGAAGTACCCCGCGAACATGATCAGGCCGGCAGGCAGGAAACTGCGATGCAGATGCACGCCGGCGAGCGAATAGGCGAGTGCCGAGACGAGCATGAACACCGGGATCGTCGCGTGCCAGTCGACGCGGACGCTGCCGAACGTCAGCCCGACCATCAGGAATGCGAGACCGGAGATCGCCCAGTGCATGGCATAGCGCCTGCCGAGCTGCACGTCGCGCTGCCCAGCCTTCTGCTCCGCGGTGCGGCCCATGCGCCAGCTGAGCACGCCACCGGCCGGACCGACGAAGAACCAGTAGAAACCGCACCAGTCGCCGTTGATGTCGGCGAGCGCGAATCCGATCGGCACCAGGATCGCCCAGAGGACGAAGATCGATGCCGGCAGACGTTCCTCGCTGCGACGCACGGCGCCGGCGACGAACCCCAGGTCTTCCTTCAGCTCGTTGATGCTCGACATGTGTCCCCCTGTTGACGTGAGAGAACTCTAAAACATAGAGCACTCGGTGTCAACTGATCGCAGGCAGCTTGCTTCCGAGGCGACGAAAGGAGGACTAGCGAGCGTTCTTGATCGTGCGCTGCACGAACGCGTAATAGAGCCCGCCGAGCACGACGACGGCGCCGGCGAGCCAGAGCGTGATGCGATGCAAATCGCCGCGCATCAGCGCCTCGTCCTTGCCGGCCTGCAGGCCGACGAAGACGAGCACGGTGCACCACAGCGCCGAGCCGATCAGCGTGAAGATCGAGTAGCGCACGAAATTCATGCGCACGATGCCGAACGGGATGCCGATGAGATGCCGCACGACCGGCAGCAGGCGTGAGAAGAAGACGCCGCCCGACCCGTACGCCTCCGCCCATCGCTCCGCGGCTTCGACTTTCTCCGGCGGCGCGAGGAAATATTTTCCGTAGCGCATCACCAGCGGCCGACCGAGCAGTCGGGAGCCCCAATACATCACGGCGGCGCCGATCCACGAGCCGATCGCGCCGGCGAGGACGATGCCCGCATAGCCGCCGAATCCTGCGCCGCGCTGCTGGAACGTGATCGCCGCAGGCGGGATCACGAGCTCGCTCGGCAAGGGCAGGAACGAGCTCTCGATCGCCATCAACAGCACGATCAGCGGATAGCCGCCCTCGGCGATCCGCGCCAGATACCAGTCGATGATGTGCTGCAGGAATTCGTGCATTGCGATCAGAAATCGCTCGCCGCGAGCTGCATCGGCTCGGCGGCGGGCGCGCGCACGTTCGCCAGCAGCGCCGAGACCTGCGACAGCATGCGCGTCGCGAAGAAGTTCGCCGTGGCGAACTTCGCGGCGCGCAGCGACCGGTCGGACTGCGCCGCCGCCGCTTTCGCCATCCGCAGCCAGTTGTAGCCGAGGTAGGTGAGCGCGAACGCGCGCAGGAAATCCGCGCAGCCGAACGCGGCGTCGTCGGGCGACGTCTTGTACGACTCCTGGATCCACCGCGTCGTCTTCTCGAGATCGTCGATCGCTGCGAGCAGCGGCTTGCCGATGAATTCGAGATCGCCATCGGCCTTCGTCGCCGCAGCGCGCGCCTTGGCGAAGAAGCGTCCGGGCAGGCGGCCGTTGTGCAGCATCAGCTTGCGGCGCACGAGGTCCATCGCCTGGATGCCGTTGGTGCCTTCGTAGAGGCAGAGGATCTTCGAGTCGCGCACGATCTGCTCGACGCCGTGCTCCTTGATGAAGCCGTGGCCGCCGTAGACCTGGATCGCGAGACTGCCGAGCTCCACCGCGGAGTCGGTGCAGAACGCTTTCACCAGCGGCGTGTTGAGCTCGACGAAGTCGGCCGCTTCCTCGCGCACTTTCGCGTCGGGGTGATTGCGCGAGAGATCGGTGTAGATCGCAGTCTCGTAGACGAGCACGCGTGCGCCTTCCGTGACCGACTTCATCTGCATCAGCATGCGGCGCACGTCGGGGTGCTCGATGATCTCCGCCTTGCCGTTGAACGCCTTGCCCTGCTTGCGATCGCGCGCGTAGCGGATCGCGTTTTGCGTCGCGAGCTCGCACTGCCCGAGCCCCTGGTTGCCGACCATGATCCGCTCGTAATTCATCATCACGAACATGTTCTGGATGCCCTGGTTCGGCTGACCGATCATCCATCCGCGCGCGCCCTCGAATGCCATCGAGCATGTCACCGAGCCGTGCAGACCCATCTTGTGCTCGATCGACACGCAGCGGACCTGGTTGCGCTCGCCGGGCCTGCCGTCCTTGCCGACGAGGAACTTCGGCACGACGAAAGTCGACAGTCCCTTCACACCGGGCGGCGAGTCCGGAAGCCGCGCGAGGACGAAGTGGACGATGTTGTCCACCATGTCGTGCTCGCCGGAGGTGATGAAGATCTTGCCGCCTTCGATCGCGTAGCTGCCATCGGCTTGCGGGATCGCCTTGGTCTTCACCGCGCCGAGGTCCGATCCGGCCTGCGGCTCGGTCATGCACATCGTGCCGGTCCATTCGCCGGTGCCGAGCTTGGGCAGATACGTCTTCTTCTGCTCTTCGCTGCCGTTGGCTTCGATCGCTTCGTAGCAGCCGGTCGTGAGCCCCGGATACAGCGCGAACGCGACGTTGGCGCTGCACAGCATCTCTTCGATCACCTTCGACAGCGTGTAGGGCAGGCCCTGTCCGCCGTGCTCCGGCTTGTTCGCGAGATTCATCCAGCCCGCCTGCGAGTACAGCTTGTAGGCGTCCTTGAATCCCTCGGGAACGGTGACGTTGCCGTCCTTGTACTTGCAGCCCGAGTCGGCCTTCGCGTTCAGCGGCGCGAGCTTTTCTTCGAGCAGCTTCGCCGCCTCTTCGACGAGGCCAGTGAGCACGTCGGGCGTGGCGTCCGCGAAGGCCGGCAGCTTCGCGAGCTGGGCGACGTCGAGGACGTCGTTCAAGACAAAGCCGATCTCGCGCAGCGGCGCCTGATAGGTGGCCATGGTTCGGAAGCGGGTCTTAAAAGGGGAGCGCGATTATATCGATGGCGCGCCGGGCACTGCCTGTTGCGGATAGGTGACGAACCGGAGCTCCGCACCCGTCTCGCCGATGCGCCGCGCCAGCTCGTCGGCCTGCTCATCGGGTCCAACGTAGATCACGATCACCCCCGACAGGTCGCTGCCCCGCGAAGCATCGAGCGCGTGCAGCAACGTCGCGCGATTGCGCTCGGGGTCCGGCCCGACGATGCCGAGGTAATCCTGCTCGATCGCCGCTTTCTGCAGCACGAGCGCGAGCTCTTCACCGTCCTCGTCGACGCTGGTCTCGGTGTCGAGCACGAAGAAATAGAAGCTGTCGATCTCGTCGGGCACCTGCTTGCCGGCCAGCAGGATGGCTGCGTCGCGGTCGTACGGCACCGTCACGACCTGCACCACGGGTTCGGGCAGGAAAGCGAATCCGGCCAGCAAGCCGGCCGCTGACAAACCGGCAGCGAGGACGCGCATGGGAGCAGGATATGCCACGATTTGGCATGCGCGCATTCCTGCTCCTCCCGCTCTCGCTCGCCTTGTCCGCGTGTGGCAACAGCCAGCCGTCCTCGACCGGCGCGCCAGGGATCGGGGGCGGCCCGGGCGGGATCGATTCACGCAAGGCGCAGTGCGTGCTGCAGAGCCCGGCGCTCGACGTCGGCAGCTCGAGCGAGCTGACGCTCAACGGCACGACGCTCACGACGAGTCATCAGCCTGATGCGCCGAGCGCGATCGAGCAGCCGCGCGCCGGCGTGCCGGCAGCGACCGGGAGCTGCGGCGCGAACAATCAGTTCCGGTTCGGCAGCGGCATCTACGACACGACCGGTCCGCTCGGCGGCAATCCGACCAACCACGCCGACATGTTCGGCATGGTGGTGCCGCCGCAGGTGCCGAACGGCATCCATACGCGGCTCTATGCGCGCGCGTTCACCATCGAGTCGCCGTGCAACGGCAAGCGTGTCGCGTTCGTGTCGATCGACCTCGGCGCGATCTCCGGCCTGCTGCATCAGGAAGTGCTCGCGCAGATCGCGGCCGATCCGACGCTCGGCGCGGTCTATGGTCCGGAGAACGTGATGATCTCCGCGACGCACACGCATACCGCGGGCGGCGGCTTCGGCGTTCCCGTGCTCCCCGACGAGTCCGGGAATCTGCCGGCGATCGTCTACAACCCGGCCGTGTGGTTCGAGAGCCTTGTGTTCAGCGACGCGAACTTCGACAGCGACAACTTCAAGGTGATCGTCGACGGCATCGTGCAAGCGATCCGTCGCGCGCACGCGAATCTCGAGGCGCATCCGCAGACGGCTTCGATCGGCATGTCGATCGGGCAGCTGCTCAACGCGAACATCAATCGATCGCCGCCCGCGTATCAGCAGGACGCCGAGTCGGAGCGATCGCAATATCTCGATGCGAACGGCCACGAAGTGAACGTCAGCAAGCGCGTGCTGCAGCTCGATCTGGTCCGCAACGACGGCACCGCATCGGGTGTCATCAACTGGTTCGCCGTGCACCCGACGTCGATGGGCAACCACGACCTGCTCATCTCCAGCGACAACAAGGGTTGGGCGTCGCTCAACTTCGAGAAGCTGATGGGCACGCAGTACGTGCCCGACACCGGCGGTCCGCTCGACGGCGCCGACAACTTCGTCGCCGCGTTCGCGCAGACCGACGAAGGCGATACGGTTCCTGATCTCTTCGTGTTCGATGCGGATCCGCAAGGCGGCAACGGTCGCGGTCAGGGCGTGCCGTACTTCGCGCGCGGCGGCACCGACGAGC
>DASRHK010000074.1:0-14476 GCA_035650495.1 Nevskiaceae bacterium
CGATGTCGCGGATTCCGGCGGCGTAGGGGAACACGTCGAGCTCACGCGCTGGATAGTCCTTCACCGTGACGTGCTGCAGATCGGCGATGAAGGTGGGGCGCTCGAAGAAGATTGCCGGATCGGCGTAGCGTTCCGCGCGTGACGACACGAAGCGCGAGAGCCAGAGACCGATGGTGCGCTCGCCGCAGGAGGACGAGCCCATCGGCGCCATCGTCCACGGGATGCGCAGCTCGACGGACCACTGATCCTCCGCCTCGCTGACCGCGTGGTCCCAGTCTCCGTCCCAGTCGTAGTTGAAGGTGATCGCGGAGTTGCTCGACGCGTCGCGCACCGGCGTGAGCACCGCATCGCGGATCGAGTTGGTGATGCTCGTCGTGAGTACGTAGGCGGTGTGGCCAGTGCCTTCGAGGTCGATGGCGATGCTCACCCGATCCGCTTCGACGCCCTGATCGCGCTGATTGCGCGCGCGCACGCGGGGGACGCTCTTCGCCTGATCGCAGATTAGCCCGATGTAGATGCCGTCGGGCAGCACGAGCATGCGCGCTTCGGTATGCACCGCCGGCGTCCCCTGCGTGTTCGGCTGCACGACCTTGAAGTTGTCGAAGCGCCGCGCGCCCTGCCATTCGGGCTCGTCGAGCTTGCCGTCGATCACGATCGCCGCGTGCGCCGGGCATGCCGAAAACAAGGTCGCCAACACCAGCGCCGCCAGCGCTGGCTCGAATCTGGACATGGACCCCCCCAAAAAAGGAACCGCTCGTTTGTCATGAGATTCACGAGCGTGCAAAACGGTTGCACAATGGCATAAACGGGGGAGGGCATGAGCACGCCCGAAATCTGGTCCATCGCGGGAGTGATGGTGATCGTGGTCGGCGCGACGCTGACCGCCGCTGTCCTGCGCGTGCGCCGTCGGCTGGAAGACGCCCAGCGCCTGCTCCGTGAAGTCACCGACAACGCGCCCGGCTTCTTCTTCCAGCTGGTCATCGACCCGTCCGGCAAGCGCCGCTACAACTTCATCAGCCGCGGCATCGAGAAGATCTCGGGCTACAGCGCCGACGAGGTGATGGAGAACACCAACCTCATCTTCTCGATCACGGACCCCGACCATCAGGCCGCGATCCGCGAGGCGTGGGCGGAGAGCCGGCGCACGCTCACGCCCTATCGAATCGAGTACCGCATCCGCACCAAGAGCGGCGGCGTCAAATGGCTGCGCGGCTCGGGACAGCCCTCGCTGCTCAGCGACGGCTCGATCCTGTGGAACGGCTTCACCATCGACGTCAGCGCGGAGAAGGAAGCGGAGGAGCTGCACCGCACGATGGAGCTGCGCGTCGTCGACGCCGAGCAGCGCATGCGCGACGTCGTCGAGAACCTCCCTGGCGTCGTCTATCAGCTGCGCGTCGAGCCCGACCTGCGGTTCAGCTACGAGTACGTCAGCGCGCGCAACATCGACGTCTGGGGCATCACGCGCGAGGAGTCGCTGCGCGATCCGGTCGCGCCGCATCGGCTCGTGGTGCCAGAGGATCGCGAGCGCGTCCGCGAGGAGTGGCGCGAAGCGATGCGCACCGGCAAGCCGCTGTCGAGCGAGTTCCAGATCATCCGGCCCGACGGCGAGCGCCGCTGGCTGCGCTCGAACGCCACCCCGCGGCGGATGGAGGACGGTCACGTCGTCCTCAACGGCCACACGCTCGACATCACGGTCGAGAAGGAAGCCGAGACGCGGGTCGCACTCGCGGAGCAGCGGCTGCGCGAGTTCACCGAGCATCTGCCCGGTCTGGTCTGGCAGCTCGAGGTCGTGTGGGGCAAGCCGCTCAAGTACAACTACCTCACCGATCACACGATGCAGATCTACGGCCTGCCGCGCGACGAGGTGCTGAGGAATCCCGATCGGGTCAACAGCATGTTCGATCCGCGCGACATGCCGCGCATCTTCAAGAATTTCCAGGAGTCGCTGAAGACGATGACCCCGACCCAGGCCGACTTCCGGGTCAAGCGCGCCGACAACGGCGAAACGCGCTGGCTGCGGACGTATTCCGTGCCGCGTCGGACCGGCGACGGCGTCCAGACCAGCGGCTTCACCTGGGACATCACCGCCGAGAAGGAGGCAGAAGAGAAAGCGGCGGCTGCGGAGCGCCTCGTGCGCGAGATCACCGACAGCGTGCCGGGCATCGTCTATCAGATGCGCCGCTCGCCGAAGGGCGACATCAAGATGGCGTTCATCAGCCGCGCGGTCGAGCGCTACTCCGGTGTCTCGCAGCAGAAAGCGCACGACGACTTCGGTGCGGTGATGGCGGCGATGTTTCCGGAGGATCGACTGGCGGTGGCGAAGGCGATCCAGCAATCCTCGCAAACCGGCGAGCCGGCGCCGGTCGGCTGGCGCGTGCGCGCGCCCGACGGCAGCGTGCGCTATCTCCACGCATCTGCCGCGCTGCGCAAGGAAGAAGACGGCACGGTGATCTGGAACGGCTTCGCCGCCGACATCACGCAGCTCAAGGAGACCGAGGCGGCGCTGGCGAGCGCGAAGGAAGCCGCCGAAGCGGCGAACCGCGCGAAGAGCGACTTCCTCGCCAACATGAGCCACGAGATCCGCACGCCGATGAACGCGATCATCGGCCTGTCGCAGCTCGCGCTGCAGGCGCATCTGCCGGAGCGCGAGCACGACTACCTCGACAAGATCCATCGCGCGGCGCGCTCGCTGCTCGGCATCATCAACGACATCCTCGACTTCTCGAAGATCGAGGCTGGCAAGCTCGCGCTGGAGCACACGCCATTCCGGCTCGCCGACGTGCTCGAGAACGTCAGCAGCCTGATCGGCATGAAAGCCGCGGAGAAGGATCTCGACTACGCGTGCACGATCGGCGAGGGTGCGCCGCGCGCGCTCATCGGCGACCCGCTGCGCCTCGGGCAGGTGCTGATCAATCTCGCCGGCAACGCGGTGAAGTTCACCGAGCGCGGAAAAGTGAGCATCAGCGTCGAGCCGCAATCCGCCGCCGCCGACCGCGTCGTGCTGCACTTCATCGTGCGCGACACCGGCATCGGCATCAGCTCCGACAAGGTGGCGCACTTGTTCGAGTCGTTCTACCAGGCCGATGCATCCACCACGCGTCGCTACGGCGGCACCGGCCTCGGGCTGTCGATCAGCCGCCGCCTGGTCGAGGCGATGAACGGCCGCGTGTGGGTCGAGAGCCGGCTCGCGGAGGGCAGCACGTTCCACTTCACGGCGGAGTTCGGCGTCGCCAGCCGCGAGCAGATCGACGCGCTGCCGACGGCCGAGCGCGTGCACCGGCTCGACGGCGTGCGCGTGCTGGTCGTCGAAGACAACGAGACGAACCAGATCATCGCGCGCGAGATCCTCGATGCAGCCGGCGCGCGGGTGACGCTCGCAGACAATGGCCGCGAAGCCGTCGATGCGCTCGAGCAGGCGCAATACGACGTCATCCTGATGGACGTGCACATGCCCGTGATGGACGGCCACACCGCGACGCGTCTCATCCGCCGCAAGCTGCCGGATCTCCCGATCATTGCGATGACCGCGAGCGCGACGCTCCAGGATCGCGAGCGCTGCACCGAAGCCGGCATGAACGACCACGTGAGCAAGCCGATCGACGTCAACGAGCTGTTCACGACGCTGCGGCGGCACCTGCGGACGATTTCCCCTCTCCCGCTTGCGGGAGAGGGTGGCGCGCCTGCGCCGGGTGAGGGAAGTTCTCTGCCCGGCATCGACGTCCCCACCGGCGTGCGCCGCCTCGGCGGCAGGCGCGCCGCGTTCGATCACGTGCTCGGCGTGTTCCGCAACAGCGTCGGCGATCCGGTGCGCGACATCGAAGCGGCGCTCGCGGCCAGCGACCGCGCGCGCGCGACGGACCTCGCGCATCGGCTGCGCGGCGCAGCGGGGAATGTGGCGGCGCTGCGGCTCGCGGCGATCGCCGAGGAGATCGAGAAGACCCTCAAGGACGGCGGCAACGCGCAGCCGTTGCTCGCGACGTTGCAGGAACGCTGGAGCGAGGTCGACGCGGGACTGACGCGCTTCTTTGCGACGCGCGACGGTGCCGCGCCGGTCGTGAGGCTGGATCCGTCGCAAATCGACCGGCAGCTCGCCGAGCTCGACACGCTGCTTTCGCGCGACGACGCCGACGCGGTCACGCTGCTGCGCAATCTGCGGTCGGCGTTGGCACAAGGCAGCACCACGATGCGCTTCGCCGAGCTCGAGAAGCGAGTGTCGACCTACGACTTCAGCGCCGCGCGCCAGTCGCTGCGCGCGCTGCGCTCCGATCTCGGCATGGGGAACCGGCCATGAACCAGGCGGATCACGCCGCCGGCCGCAAGCCGACGCTGCTGCTGGTCGACGACACGCCGTCGAACCTCGACACGCTGCGCGAGATCCTGTCCGGTCACTACACGCTGCGCGTCGCGCTCGAAGGCCAGCGCGCGCTCGAGCTCGCGGCTTCCGAGCCGCAGCCGCAGCTGATCCTGCTCGACGTGATGATGCCCAAGCTCGACGGCTACGAAGTGTGCCGCCGGCTCAAGCGCAATCCGGCGACGCAAGGGATTCCGGTGATTTTCGTCACGGCGATGGGCGAGACCGAGGACGAGACGCGCGGCTTCGAGGCCGGCGGCGTCGATTACGTGGTCAAGCCGGTGAGCGCGCCGATCGTGCTCGCGCGCATCCGCACGCATCTGAATCTCGCCGACCAGAAGCAGCATCTCGAAGAGCTCGTGCACGAGCGTACCGCGCAGGTCGAGCGCACGCGCCGCGAGATCATCCAGCGGCTGGGGCGCGCCGCGGAGTACAAGGACGACGAGACGGGCAGCCACGTCGCGCGCATGAGCCACTATTCGCGGCTCCTCGCGCAGGCCGCCGGCGTGCATCCGGAGTGGGCCGAGTGCCTGTTCCACGCCGCGCCGATGCACGACATCGGCAAGATCGGCATCCCCGATCACATCCTGCAGAAGTCGACCGACCTCACGCCGGACGAGTGGGAGATGATGCGCAAGCATCCTGAGATCGGCGCGGAGATCATCGGCGACGACGACGCGGAAATCCTCGCGATGGCGCGCAGCGTCGCGCTGCATCACCACGAGCGCTGGAACGGTGAGGGCTATCCGCGCGGCGTCGCAGGCGAGGCGATCCCGCTCGAGGCGCGGATCGTGATGATCGCCGACGTCTTCGACGCGCTCACGACCGAGCGCCCGTACAAGCAGGCGTGGCCGGTGGAGGACGCGGTGCGCTACATGCGCGCGCAGTCCGGCGTGCTGTTCGATCCGAAGCTGCTCGCGCTCTTCTTCGAGCAGATGCCCGCGGTGCTCGCGATCAAGCAGCGATACCCGGACTCGAAGCCGCTGCCGAGAGTGTCGTAGCGATTTCGCCGCCGCCGAGGCATTCCTCGCCGTCGTAGAGCACGCAGTACTGGCCCGGCGCCGCTGCGCGTTGTGGCTGCTCGAACACGACTTCGACGGCGTCATCTTCGAGCAAGCGCGCGCGGCACGATTGCAATGCCTGCCGATGGCGGATCCGCGCGAGCAGCTGCGAAGGCAGGGGCGTCGGCTGGCGGATCCAGTGGAACGTCGCGGTGCGCAGCGATCGCGACATCAGCAGCGGATGATCCGCCGCCTGCGAGACGATCAGCGCATTGCGCGCCGCGTCCTTCGCGACGACGTACCACGGTGCCTCGCGCGCGCCGCGCTGTCCGCCGATGCGCAAGCCGCGCCGCTGACCGAGCGTGTAATACATCACGCCCTGATGCGCGCCGATCGCGCGGCCGGAATCGTCGACGATCGTGCCGGGATTTGGCTTCAGGTAGTGCGCGAGGAATCCCCGGAACTCGCGCTCGCCGATGAAGCAGATGCCGGTCGAATCCTTCTTGCGATGCACCGGCAGCCCCGCGCGCGTGGCGATCTCGCGCACCTTCGGCTTGGTCAACCCGCCGACCGGGAACAGCACGCGCTCGAACTGCGCGCGCTCGACGGCAGCGAGGAAATACGTCTGATCCTTGTCCTCGGTGACCGAGCGCAAGAGTCGCGGTCCATCATTGCCGTGATCGATGCGCGCGTAGTGACCCGTTGCGATCCAGTCGGCGCCGAGCTTCAGCGCATGCTCGCGGAACGGCTGGAACTTGATCTCGCGATTGCACAGCACATCGGGATTCGGCGTCTTGCCGGCGGCGTAATCCTCGAGGAAGCGCGCGAAGACGCGCGAGCGATACTCGGCGGAGAAGTCCACGCGATGCAGCGGAATGTCGAGCTCCTCGCACACCGCGCGCGCATCCTGGAAATCCTGCGCGCTCGTGCAGTAGCTCCCCTCGTCCTCGGTCCAGTTGACCATGAACAGCGCGGAGACGCGGTAGCCCTGTTCTTTGAGGAGATAGGCCGACACGGCGGAGTCGACGCCGCCAGAAAGGCCGACGACGACGTGATCAGCGGCCATGTTTGGTGCGATCGATCAGGTTCCGCCGGGGGACGCCTGAAAATTCCTTCCCTGGAGCTCGTGTGCGGCCGTCCATGGCCGCACACGCCCCCGGCCGGAACCAGATCGACCGCACCTTACAGGTGCCTGATGAGTCCGAGAGGAAAGCGTCGACCGGCGAGATAGTCATCGATGCAGGCCAGCAGAGCAGGGCTGCGATGCTCCGCGCGTCGCTTGGCGAGCTCATCGCGCGTCAGCCAGATCGCGCGCTCGATGCCCTCGTCGAGCTTGCGTGACTCGTGATGCTTGCGCGGCTCGCACACGAACGCGAAGCGCAGGAAGCTGTAGTCGAGATGATCGGGCTTGAAGTCGTAGGCGCCGAGCAGCGCCACCGGCTCGACTTCCCAGCCGCTCTCCTCGAGCGCTTCGCGTTTCACCGCTTCGATGAGCGTCTCGCCATCTTCCCAGTGCCCCGCGGGCTGATTGAGCTTGAGCTCGCCGTTGATGCGCTCCTCGACCACGAGGAAGCGGCCGTCGCGCTCGACGATCGCGGCGGCGACGACGTGGGTGTCGCGGCTCACGTGAGCTTGCCCTTGCGCAGCACGTGATAGAAGCCTTGCGCGTCCGGCGCGCCCAGCGACTGCACGAGGTTCTGCACCATCGGCGGCGATCCGGGCTTCACCTTGATCTTGAGGTCGACGTTGTACGCCTGGTCGGCGTCGACGTCGACGTTGCCGCTGGCATCGATAGGACCGGAGATCGACTCGATCTTGAGCGTGATCTTGCCGGCGTCGGTCGTGGCGGTGCCGCGGAAATTGCCAAGCACGATCGGGTCTTTCGCGAGCGTCCACGAAAGCCCTTCGACGTTGATCACGCCCTCGACGCTCGCAGCCTTGCCGTCCTTGAGGCGCAGCGATTGCAGATCCGCCGAGACCTGGCCTTCGATCGGCAGGAATCCTTGCCCCACCGCGGAGAACAGCGTCCGCGCGCTGCCCGAAGCGCGCACGTCGCCGAGCGAGGTGCCCCAAGGCGCGAGCGAGACGCGGCCGCGGACGACGGCGGGTGTCGAGGTTTCGAAGTCGGCGAGCACGCGCGCGGTGAGGAGCCCGAGCGGATGCAGCGTCCAATGCAGCTCCTGCCACGCGGGTCGACCCTGCACGCCGATGCCGGCCACCGATCCATGGAGCAGGGTGCCGTCGACGCCGAACAGCTCGACCTTTGCGGCCTTCGGAGCGAGCCACGCGTACAGCGCGCCAGCCGGAGCCTGCGCGATGAACGTGAGGAGGAAGGCGATCGTGCCGGCAGCGACGAGATGCTTGCGCTTCACGGCCGCACCAGTGAGAGACGTGCGTTCACCACGCCGTCTCCCTTGCGCTCGAGCTCCGCCGAAGCGACGACGATGCCGTACTGCGTCTGCACGAGGTTGAGCCAGGTCACCAGCGAATCGAACGGGACTTCGTTGATCCAGATCTTCACGCTGCGCTCACCCTCGTCGGGCTCGATGCGCTCGTACTGCTTGCCGAGCTCCGGCCGATGCGCGGCCTGATCGACCGCGGAGAGCAGCGGCAGGTTGCGCGTCGCGCCACCACCGGCGCCGCGATTGCCCTCGACGTCGACTGCGATGGCTTCGAGGCGATTGGCGAGCGTGCGCGTCTGCTGCAGGTCGAGCTCGGCGCGATGGCGCGCCTTCTGCAGCGGCGACCAGATCGCGCTGTAGAAGATGAACAGCGCGACGAACACCGCGCCGGCGATCAGGATCTGGCGCTCGCGCGGCAGTCGCGCGTTCCACCACTGCATGAACTGCTCGAGATAAGGCTTCATGTCGTGGTGAGCTTCACGCGGATCTGCACGCCGTTGGTGCCGGCGTTGACGTTGTCGCGATCCATGCGCGTGCCCGGATGCTGGTCGAACCAGGCCTGCAGCGCGTCGACCGCCTGGAGATCCTGGCCGGTGAGATTGAGATAGAGCGCGCCCTCGCGGAATTGGACGCTCTGCACCGAAAGCCCGGGCACAGCGGAGAGCGCGGAAGCGGCGGGCTCGAGCAGCTTCAGCATGCCGCCGCCGGTGCCGGCGGATTTCATCGCCTTCAGCTTGGAATCGAGCTGCGAGCCGAGATCGCCGACGATGCGCGTTTCCTCCGGGAACAGCTGCTGGAAGCGCTGCACGTTGTGCTGGTTCTGCGCGTCGGCTTCATGGCGCATGCGATAGGTCTGCACGCCGGTCGCCGCGAACGTCGCGACGATCCAGCCGGCCGCGAGCGCTGCCGGCAGTTGCCAGGGTGCCCAATTGCGATGCAACTGCTCGCGAGCCGAGTAGGCGCCCTGCAGGAGATTGATCGCCTGCTCGGGCTTCCAGTGCTTGACCAGCACCTCGAGCGCGCTGCGATGACCGGGCAGGAGCTCGATGGGTCGTCCGGCCGAAGAAAGGTCAGGATTGAAATCGCCCGCGAGCAGCACGCGCAGCGTGTAGCGGTTCTCCGGGTCGGCGATCTTCAGCACTGCGGCGAGATCTTCCGGCGCGCACGCAAATCCTCGGAACGGGCCGGTGCGCGCGGTGAGCTCGCCGGCTTCGGCGAGCAGATGGATGCGATCGTCCTCGACCCATGGCAGCGCGAGCTGTTCCGGAACCAGCGCCTCCGGACGCAAGCCCGCTTCGGTGAGCGGCGCGAGCCACGCATCCATCCGCGACTTGGCGACGACGGCGACCGGATAGCCGCCGGCGGCCTGCCGTGGACCGAGCGCGAAGTGCAGCACGTCGACGTCTTCGGCGAGCTGATCTTCCAGCGCGTACGGCGCGGCCTGCAGGACTTTCTGCGGCGAGCGGGCGGGGACGTCGACGGTCGCCAGGCGCACGTCGGCCGCCGCCACGAACACGACGACGGATTTACCGGTCGCGCGTGCGGCGAGATCGGTCAGCGGCGCGCTCACGTTCTGTGCGCCGCCGGTGGGCGTCCACAGCGTCGCCGCGACGACGCCGTTTGGCGCCTGGTCGCGCCAGCGGATGAACAGGGTGTCTTTGGAGGGCACGGCTAGTCGATGTCTTGGCTGCGGCTGATGACTGCCGGCAGGGCGCCGTTCTGCTTCGGTGGTCGATGGACGACACTGTACAGCGCGAGGTGGCTGCTGCCAATGAACGCCTCGCCGTGGAGCAGGAAATATTCCGTGTGCGTGGTGATGCCGGTCGGCCCGACATCGCTCGCCGGATTGGCGGCGGCGAAGTGATCGTTCCAGAACGCGGTTTCGCCGCCATCTTCGATCGGCTTCTCGATCCGGTCCTGCGCGAACTGCGCGAGGCTCGAGTTGCCGGACGCGCTGAGCGACATCAGCACCGGCAGCGGCGCGGTGTTGATGTTGATCTTGGTGCCCTGCTCGGGCAACACACAGACGTAATCGCGCAGCCCGAGATAGATCTCCTTGGTGACGCCTTTGATCGCCAGCAGCTCCGTCACGCTGGTCATGATGTGATTGGCGGCGCGATACGGCGGGGTCAGCGTGGTGTATTCGCTGTCCTCGGCGCCGCCGAAGCCCATCGGCTGATCGTCCTGATCGATCCAGTCGTGGATCGCTTCGGCGAGCCCGTCGGTCGGAGCCTGCTTCACGGCGTCGATGCTCTGGACCAGACGCTGGAATTGCGCCTTGTATTTCAGGAACACCGGATCCTGCTCGTTGGCGCCGAGCCCGAGATTGTTCAGGTTGAAGCGGCCCTGCAGATCGGTCACGCCGCCCTGCAGGTTGCCTTCGTCGACGGGTAGGACGCGCTCGCCCTTGGCCCATTCTTCGCCGAGATAGTCGATCTTGGAATTCTGCTGATCGAGCATCAGCAGCGACTTCACCCAGGTCTCGATGCCGTCGGCGTACCACCACGCGCGCTCGGTGTCGGAAAGCGTGGAGGCGCGATGGATCGACAGATTGGTCGACGACAGCATCGCCGCCGCGACGATGGCCGCGAGCGCGATGACGAGCACCGCGGTGATGAGGGCGACGCCGCGCTGCTTCAACATGGCGAGCCGTTGCTATGGAGGATGACGTTGCCGCCGGTCGTCTGCTGCTGGCACGTGCTGTCGATGCCCGATTTGAACAAGAACCGAAGCTGGCCCCAGTCGCGCGTCTTCAGCGTGATCTCGACTGCAGTCGGCGGCGAGACCGACGTCGTGCTGACGTTGAGCGAGTTGAGCGGCGGCCAGTTCGGCTGCCAGCTGCCGTCGGGACCGAAGAAGCGCCAGCCGATGTCGTCGACGCCTTCGAGCACCACGAGCTCGATCGGCTCCGCGCCTTGCACGCGATCGAGCACCCGCCAGCTGTCGCGCAGGAGCTTCGACTCGTTGACGCGATAGCTCACGCGCTCCTGCGACGAGCGCGGCTGGAACAACGGATTGCGCCAGCCGCCGCGCGTGAACTCGAGCACCGGCGCGCTCGGCGTCACGTAGAGCGCGGGCATTTGATCGCCGTACGGATCGCGCACCGGGCGATTGCGGATCTGCTGGAAATCGCCGCGCATGCGCATATAGGCCTTCTGCAGCGTGGCGATGCGGTCGAGCCGATCCTCGATCACGCGGCGCTGATTCAGGACGCTGTTCAAGCCGCCGTAGGCGAGCACCGCGACGATCGCGAAGATCGCGATCGCGATCAGGAGCTCGAGCAGCGTGAACCCGCGGTTCGTTCTCACGGCGAGCGACCGACGCCGGAGACGAACGACGAGAGGCTCGCAGCGTCGCCGTTGCGTCCCTGCGCCTGTACATGGATGTCGACGCGGCGCAGGTTCGGGTCGGCGGTGGCGGTGACTTCAGCGTTCCAGTGCCATTTGGCGCCGCCCATCTCTTCGTCGCCATCGCTCTTGCCGATGGCGGGGAACGTCGGCGCGAGCTCGATCTCGGTGAGCCGGTTGTGCGCGACGAAGATCGCGATCGTGCGCTGCTTGAGCTGGCCCGCGTTGTCGGCGTAGCGCGCCATGCCGGCGATGATCGCGCCGAGCCCGATCGCGAGCACCGCGACCGCGACCAGGACCTCGATCAGCGTGAAGCCGCGCGCGATGCGCACGTTACTGATCGAAGCGCTGCTTGCGCAGGCGCCCGAGCGCGTCGCCTTCGAGGCGGATGTACGGCTGGTAGCCGTGCGCGTGCAGGTCCAGCCGGAACGGGCTCGCATCGCCGCTCGACAGCAGGAGCACCTGCGGCTCGGCGGCGTTCTTGCCACCGGCCGGTGGAACGGTGCGGCCTTCGACGGAAAGGTCGATGTACAGCGCGCCGGGCAGGGGACGCTCGCGCAGCGGGCCGGCCTCGAACGGCTGCCAGCCGCTGCCTTGATTGAGCACGAGGAATTCGTAACCGTCCGGCGTGTAGCGCCAGCCGAGCTCGAGGCCTTGCACTTCGGCGTCCTCGACGGCGAGCGCGAACAGCTGATGCAGGCGCTCGCCTTCGTTGTCGAGCTGGCTGTCGAGCGTGCGGTTGCCGAGCGAGAGCGCGGCAAAGGTGATGATGATCCCGATGATCAGGACGACGACGAGGATCTCGATGAGCGTGAAGCCTCGCGCCGCACGCGCGCGGTTCACCCGCCCAAGTCCCAATTCCCGATGTCGGACTCGTAGCCTTCGCCGCCGGGCTTGCCGTCCTTGCCGTAGCTGAACAGGTCGAACTCGCCGTGCGAGCCGGGGGTGATGTAGTTGTACGGGTTGCCCCAAGGGTCCTTGGGCAGCTGCTTGATGTAGGGCTCGCGCCAGTTGCGCGCCGCCGGATCGCCGCCGGGTTTCTGCACCAGCGCTTCCAAGCCCTGCTGCGTGCTCGGATAATAGAAGTTATCCAGCTTGTACATGTTGAGGGCCGCCTCGATCGCGCGGATGTCCTGCTTGGCGGCGGCCACGCGCGCGTCCTCGGGCTTGCTCATGATGTTGGGCACGACGACCGCGGCGAGGATGCCGAGGATCACGACCACGACCATGATTTCGATCAGCGTGAAGCCGGCGTTACGACGACGCGTCATTGGATTTGGCATCGGATGAGTGAAGTGAAAACCGAGAGGGACGACCGCGGGCCTATGATAACAAACGGTCCCGGAAGTTCCGTGTTCGCCGACCCGCGCGTGTGGGTGGTTCCGCTCATCCTGATGGCGGTCATGGCACTGCTCGAGCTCGGCGGCGATCCGGTCCGTGACGCGTTGCGCTTCGACCGGCTCGCCGTCCAGTCCGGCGAGCTCTGGCGCCTGCTCTCCGACAACTTCGTCCACCTGTCGTGGTGGCACCTGTTCCTGAACGAGCTCGGCGTGCTGGTCTTCGTCCTGCTGTGTCCCGAGCCGATCGAGTGGACCGTCTGGCTGCGCCGGCTCGTGCTGCTCGGGCTCGGCATGAGCGCGGGGCTCTATTTCGCGGCGCCGAAGCTGACGCACTACGTCGGACTGTCCGGTGTGATGCATGGGCTCTTCGTGCTCGGCCTCGGCCGACAAGTCCTGCAGAAGGACCTCATCGCGCTCGGCTGCCTTGCGTACCTGATCGGCAAGCTCGGATGGGAGCTCTTCGCCGGCGCGCCGGTCTCGGACGAAGCTGCGATCGGCGGCCGCGTCGCGCTCGAGTCGCACCTGTGGGGCGCGATCTCGGCGGTCGTCTACGGCGCGATCTTCGGCTCGTTCAAGCGGCTCGAAACCTTTTCGTTGCGGAGAAAGAACCAGTGAAATACGCGATGGTGTTCCCGGGCCAGGGATCGCAATCGGTCGGCATGCTGGGCGCGCTCGACGCGCCCGAGGTCGCTGCTACGTTTTCCGAAGCGTCGTCCGCGCTCGGCTGGGATGTCGCGACGCTGGTGAAGTCGGGCCCCGAAGCGCAGCTCAATCGCACGGAGTTCACCCAGCCTGCGCTGCTGGCAGCCGGCATCGCTGTGTGGCGCGTGTGGCGGAAGCAAGATCAGCCATCGCCCGTCGCGCTCGCGGGTCACAGCCTCGGCGAATACACGGCGCTCGTCGCAGCAGGCAGCCTCGAATTCGCCGACGCGCTCAAGCTCGTCCAGCTGCGCGGCAAGCTGATGCAGGCCGCAGTCCCGGAAGGCACCGGCGGCATGGCGGCGATGATCGGGCTCGACGACGCCGGCGTGGAGAAGCTTTGCGCCGGCTTTGGCGGCGGCGTCCTCGAGCCGGTGAATTACAACGCGCCCGGACAGATCGTCGTCGCCGGCGAGCGTGCCGGCCTGGAATGGCTCGAGGCCAATGCCAAGGCCGCGGGTGCGCGAATGGTGATGCGGCTGCCGGTGAGCGTGCCCTCCCACTGCTCGCTGATGAAGGGCGCGGCCGACAAGCTCGCCGATCGGCTCGCGCAGGTGACCGTTCGCTCGCCGTCGATTCCGGTGCATCAGAATCTCGACGCCAAGGCGCGCGCGAATCCCGATGAGATCCGCCGCGCGCTGCATCAGCAGCTGTTCCGGCCCGTGCGCTGGACGTCGACGATCCAGGGTCTCGCGCAGCAGGGCGTCGGATTGTTCCTGGAATGCGGTCCCGGAAAAGTGCTGACCGGGCTCACCAAGCGCATCGCGCCGACGACGAAGTTCCTCGCGCTCGAAGACCCTGCGATGCACGCGCAGGCGCGGAGCCTGATCGCTAGCTGAGCAGGTGCTCCAGCGCGCCGCGCAGATCGGGCTGACGGAAGATGAACCCGGATTCCTGCAGGCGCGTCGGCAGCACTTTCTGACCGCCCAGCAGCAGCCGCGACATCTCGCCGAACAGGAGCTGCAGCGCAAGAGCAGGCGTCTTGATGCGCGCGGGACGATGCATGACCGCGCCGAGAGCGCGGGCGAATTCGCGGTTGGTCACCGGCGCCGGCGACGTCGTGTTGTAGGCGCCGCTCGCGCCGGCCCTCGCCAGCGCCCACTGGATCGCGCCGACGAGATCGTCGCGATGGATCCAGGACATCCACTGGGCGCCGTTGCCCATCGGACCGCCGAGACCGAAGCGGAACGCGGGGAGCAAGCGCGCGAGCGCGCCGCCGTCGCGTCCGAGCACGATGCCGAAGCGCATGCAGCAGACGCGGATGCCGAGCGCGTCGGCTTCGTTCGCGGCGCGTTCCCATTCGCGGCACAGATCGGACTGGAATTCGTGTCCCGGC